>NZ_WMDN01000021.1:0-61380 GCF_021236965.1 Photobacterium carnosum
CGTTGTAGTTCAGTTGGTTAACTTTCTATTGGGAAGCTTAGCGGCCTATCACGCCGAGGGTCGTGCTGATGTTCGGAATGGTAAATCCCGTCCACTTCACATTTTTAGAAAGAAACCTGAATCTAACGATTCAGGTTTTTTTCGTCTGTAGAAAATAGTAACGATAGCGTGGTAGTTCAGTTGGTTAACTTTCTATTGGGAAGCTTAGCGGCCTATCACGCCGAGGGTCGTGCTGATGTTCGGAATGGTAAATCCCGTCTACTTCACATTTTTAGAAAGAAACCTGAATCTAACGATTCAGGTTTCTTTTCGTCTGTAGGAAATAGTAACGATAGCGTTGTAGTTCAGTTGGTTAACTTTCTATTGGGAAGCTTAGCGGCCTATCACGCCGAGGGTCGTGCTGATGTTCGGAATGGTAAATCCCGTCCATTTCACATTTTTAAAAAGAAGCCTGAATCTAACGATACAGGTTTTTTTTCGTTTGTAGAAAATGATAACAATCGCGCAGGTTATTATCCGTCATCTCGGAAGGGAGGCACGAGCTATCCGTGATCTACTTATCACGTGTTTGAGCATTAAAGACACCAATAAAAAATCAACTAAAACAGCAGTAAAAACAATAACTCTACAACGTGCGGATAATAGATTCCCTATCTCGTTCGTAATTTCGCTGTAGGAAATGACGGTCGTTATAAATAGGAAGCTTAGCGGTCTGTCATGGTTATTATTAGATGGTAATGATCGCGCTAATGCTCTGGTTGTAATGTTAGCGATGCCAAGTCCCGTCCACTTCACATTATTGAAGAAGCCTGAATTGAAAGATTCAGGTTTTCAACGTTGTACACGATCAGATAAAACTGGATATACGTAATAACCTCTCGATTTTTATTCGGCAGTGTTAGAATAGGTTTTTGATTTAGCGCCCTATATAAAGGACTAAGTGATGAGCAGTTTGAATAATGATAATAATCACGCTGAGAATGATCAGCTGACTGAAATTGCTATTGCCTATTATCAAGAAGGTGCTACGCAAGAAGAAATATCACAACGTTTTGGGATGTCTCGCGCCAAAATTGGCCGTTTACTTCGTCGCGCACGAGAAGAAGGTGTGGTTGAAATTACGGTTAAATACCATCCGGTGTTTAGTGAAAAGCTTGAACAACAGTTAATTGAACGATTTAAGTTGAAGCGAGCGCTGATTGCGTTAGATCAACCTGATGATGAAACTCAACGTCAACAAGTTGCGAGCTTAGTTTCTGGTTATCTGGCGGCGACATTATCGGATGATATGGTGGTGGCGGTTGGGCAAGGACGAAATATTGCTTCAATAGCGAATCATGTTGGCGTTGTGCCACATCGGAATTGTCGTTTTGTGTGCGGGATTGGTGGTACGCATCGTTCTGGTAATGCGATTAATGCCGATCATATTTGTCGTCAACTTGCGAAAAAATATGATGGTATCAGTGAAACACTCTATGCACCGGCTTATGTTGAAGACATTATGGTTAAAGAGGCATTCATGAACAACGGTACGGTTAAAGAAACGTTGGATCGTGCCCGTCGCGCTGATGTCGCTTTAGTGGGTGTTGGTGATATGAATGAAAATAGCCACATGGTGAAATTAGGTTGGTTCACGCCTCAAGAAATAGTCGAAGCACGGATTCGAAAAGGGGTTGTGGGGGATATTGCTGGCTATGATTTTTTTGATAGCCAAGGTAAGCAAGCTGATACCATGATGAGCGATCGAGTGATTGGTTTAACGATGGATGAATTACGTCATATTCCGACCGTGGTAGTAACTGCGGCTGAAAACAGTAAAGCATTAGCCTTATTAGGTGCGTTGCGATCAGGCGTTGTAGATGTACTTGCAACCAGTGTTAGCAATGCATTGACGATTCTTAATCTTGATCAACAGATGAAATAGATGTTTATTTAATCATTTGATCTATAAAAGAAACCGCTATCATAATTGAATGTAGATAGCGGTTGCGCATTATACCTTAAAGCAATAAAATACAGATTCAAAATAAAGGAAGAACGTCGTATCCGGTGATGCGTCCGGATTTCAAATCCGGGTAGGGCTGCCAGCAGTCCTGGGTAGGTTCGACTCCTATGTTCTTCCGCCACTTCCCTGTTTTATCCTTAATCTTGTAATAAATCCTGATCTTTTAATTCGCGATAATTAAATTTACGCTTAGTAAAACCAATCTTATCAAAATACTCTAATAACTGAATCGCAACCTTACGTCCTAATTGACTGATATCTCGAAATTCTGCGGTTTCTAACTTTTGATGTTGAGAGGTATGTTGGCGTACGGCGGTTGCCATATTTACTAGATAGTGATGACTGACATAGCGATCTTTCACTATGGCGGCAATATAACTTAATTGCGCTAATTTATAGCTGAGTTTACGTATATTCTCTTCATTCTCACCCATTTCTGCTGCAAGATCGCGTATCCACCATGGTTGAGAATGGGTTGCCATTAATTGCTCTATTTGATGCCAACAGTGTAATTCTGGCTGTGTTAGCTGTAATTGATGCGCCGCTAAATGTAGCCATCCTCGAGTATTTGCTAACAGTTGCTGGTTGAGTAATTGGTCGATAATCGCATTAAAAATAACCTGTGGCTGATTAAGTGCCACCATGCGGTATAACCGATCTTTACCAATACCAAGAGTATCTTGAGCTTGTTGATGATATTGCTCTAGTGTGGCGATAATGTGCTGTTGTAAATCCTGCTGATAACTGACATAACAAAGATAATCACCGTATTGGTTAATCGTCGTATTTGTTGCTAATAGGTGATTTATAACATCAGTTTTGCATTGATGCTGTTCAAGCAGTTGTTGGCGTGATTGGGGGGCATGTTGGAGCTTAAAGGCAATAATATCATTGAGCGAATTGAGACTTGCACGTTGATTAAGATACTCAAGTCGCAGCGGTGTTCGTTTGCCACGATTAGGCGGTAGTAAGTCAATCACCATCGCACTGCCAAGATTGATTTTCTGGGCGGGATCGCGCAGTAATAATCGGTCTTGTTCCGTTAAACACAATGGCGTATCAAGGGTAATTTCAGCAAGGGCAGTCTCACCTTGTGCTAATTGTTTATCTTCTAATAATGCAATGCGAGCTGTGGTGTGAGTTGCTGCATGGAAAACTTGAATATTTTGCCAGTGTTTAATCAAATGGTTGGCGGTTAATTTAACCGTGATCCGTTTGATTATGGTTGTTGGTGCTGTTTGTAATAACCAATCGCCACGGTTTAAGTTGGCTTTATTAATGTCACCACTAATATTAAGCGCAACCCGTTGGTTTGCCGTCGCAGATTCCGTTGCCTGTCCCTGAGCATGAATACTTTTTATTCGTACTATTTGTGGTTGGCTATGGCCTTTTTTAAGGTTGCTATGGCTAACTAAGCACAGGCTATCACCAACGTTAATTTGACCGTTTAACGCGGTTCCCGTTACGACTAAACCGGATCCTTTAACGTGAAAGGCGCGGTCGATAGCGAGTTTGAAATTTAGCGTATTATCATGTTGTTGTTCATTGTCAGCAAGATCAATCAGGTGTTGTTTAAGTTCATCAATACCGTCATTTGTGTGCGCAGAACAATGAAAAATAGTCGCTTGAGTAAAGCCATATTGAAACAATAATTGGCTTAATGTTGCTTCGAGTTGCTGTTGTTGCTCAACGGTTGTGAGGTCAGATTTTGTGATCACCACCGTTAGACTATCCATGGCGAGTAAGCGCAAAATAGTCAGGTGTTCATCGCTTTGCGGCATCATGCCTTCATCACCCGCCACAACCAGCATTGCATGATGGGCGGTGCCAACGCCTGCGAGCATATTGGATAGGAATTTTTCATGGCCGGGTACGTCAATAAAACCTAACCGTTGTGGTTGGTTAGATTTTGTTGAGTGATACGGCATAAACGCATAGCCTAAATCAATAGTCAGCCCGCGTTGTTGCTCTTCTGGTAGTCGATCGGCATTGATCCCAGTAAGGGCTTGTAATAGTTTTGTTTTACCATGATCGACATGGCCAGCTGTAGCAATAATCATAGCGTTACTCTAGAGCGTTATTGAGCGAGAGGCAGTAAGAAAGGGTTGAAGCCGCTGCGATAGAATTCCATTTGACCTAGTTTTTGATCAAGTACCAGGGTCGCAAGATCATCAGCAATAGGATCTAATTGTGGGTTCTTCTCTAGTACCAACATTTTTAAATAGCTTTGACAATGGCCGCAGGTTTCAGCACGGACGCTATCTTCTAGTGATTCACTTTGTAATTGAATATTTTCGCCATCACCACATTGGGTACATTCAGCGCGTAGTCGATGCCATTCAGTTTCACATTGGCTGCAATGTAAGTAACGATGACCACTGCCTTGAATTAAACTGGCTACAGGTGCACCGCCACAAAGTGGACAATGTGATTGTTTGGTATTTGCTTCTGGCTGCCACTCTAATTGGGTATTAGTCACAATTAAGCTCATTAGCGTATTGATGCAACCCCAAAGAATAATCGCAATATCGGCAGGTACGCGCTCTGGTTGATTTTGCTGTAAAGCATGAAAGTAATGCTGCAATGTTTGTTGATCAATTTGACTCAGATTATCGATAACTTTAACGATATCATCGCTAACAATAGGGCGTAGTGCTGACGTTAATTGGGTTAGCATTGGGTCTAAAATAGCTTGCCAGGTGCTGTCTATTTCAATGGGCCATGTTAGCGTTTTAGTTTGTAATTGCTGTTGGACGGCGCTATTAAATGTTTCAACCAAATGTACTTGTTGCTGTACGATTTGACCTGCTAATAAAAGATAATCTGCCATAAAAGAATCTTGTGCCAACTGACGTAAACGTGCAGCGCGGGCATGAAAAATGGTTGCAGGTTGACCAATAATTAACGGATTAAAACCATCACTTTTTTGTTTAATAATAGTGTCTTTATCTAAAATTTTAACGCTCATGCAGGTATCCAATTATAAGAATACCAACCACGGTAAACCGAGGTTGGTATAGAAATAAAGAATGGATAAACAACGTGGTTTATCCATTCGAGAGCTAGTTGTTAGTGTTGGTCTTTGTTGCTAGATAGCGAACGGAACCAGCGTGGGTGATGTTTCTTTGCCCAAGCGGGAGAAACCTTACCTTCTAACATGCCATCAATTGAGCCTTTTACCCAATACGCCATGTAAACATGAACAATTAAGCTCAAAGCAAATACAAGGGCTGTGATTGAGTGAACAATTAATGCTATACGTATGACATCAATGCTGAAGTAAGCTGAAAAGTAAGCGCGCCATGCAATCAGACCCGTTACTAGCAACAATACCGCACAGGCAATAAATTGACGAAGGAGCATTTTTTGTCCCGCGTTATATTGACCTGCTTCTGGTACGTTTTCTTCATTTTCAGTTAGTACGTCTTTTACTTTTAGCATCCATTGGAGATCACCTTTTTCAAAGTGGTTATGGCTCCAATAACGAGAAACTAAAAAGCATAAGCCAACTGTCATCACAATTGCACCAAATGGGTGCAAAATACGCGCAAGCTGTGGTGAACCATAGACATAGCTAAGGAAGTGTAAAGGGGCAAACATAAAAGATAAGCCAGACAATAAAGTCCAGATACCTGCTAATGCAACAGTCCAATGCACAACACGATTTAAAGGCTTATGACGTAAAATTGTTTTATTCAAACTCATTTCTCATCTCCTTCGTCTTCAGCAACACGACTACGACCAACAGTGACTCGGTGAATAGCAGCAAGGGCTAAAGTACCGACTAAACCAACAGCAGCAAGTGGCTTGAGATCATCTTTCCATAATTTCACTGTTTCGCTGATTTTAGGATCTTTAGGTAGATCATAACGTTCAGGATCAGTGATATCGTGTAGAACATAAATCACATGCGTACCGCCAACACCTTGTGGGTTGTAGACACCTGCTTTTTTATGGCCTTTAGCTTGCAATGCAGCAACACGTTGATTGGCATATTCAAGAATTTCTTCACGAGGGCCAAAGCGTAATGCACCTGTTGGACAGGTTTTTGCACATGATGGCACTTGACCTGCCTGAAGGCGATCAAGACATAGCGTACATTTGTAAACGCGGTTATCAACAGGGTTCATACGCGGAATATCAAATGGGCAGCCTGCGATACAGTAACCGCAACCAACACATTTTTCCGAGTTGAAATCGACAACGCCGTTTTCATATTGCACGATAGCGCCAGGTTCTGGGCACGCTTTTAAACAGCCAGGATCAGAACAGTGCATGCAGCTATGTTTGCTGAAGAGCCACTTGAACTTGTTATCTTCTTCAATTTCTTTGAAGTGGATAGTGGTCCACGTTTCAGCTGTAGTATTAGGCGGATTTTGGTAAGAGCCTTCAAAGGTTCCTACTTTGCCGCGTAAATTATTCCATTCGCTACACGCATCCATACAGCCTTTACAGCCGGTACAGCAAGTGACATCAATGAGCTTAGTCACTTGAATTTGACGTTTACGCGCATCAGGTGATGGAGTAAGCGACGATGTAGCAGAACTACGAATGATATTCTGTGATTCCATACCCATGGCTTACTTCACCTTCTCTACGTTAACCAAAAATGCCTTGTATTCAGGTGTTTGTGAGTTAGCATCACCAACACTTGGCGATAACGTATTCGCAAGGTAACCTGGCTTAGTATCACCTTCGTAACCCCAGTGAATTGGGATACCGACAGTGTGAACTGCTTGGCCATTAACATGCAGTGGCGTAATACGTTTCGAGACATAAGCTTTAGCGATAATAGAGCCACGCTTAGATGTTACTCGAATCATATCGGCATTCTTAATGCCTTTTTCTTCCGCAAGACCAACGCCGATCTCTACAAATTGTTCAGGCTGTAATACAGCATTAAAATGAGAGTGACTGGTCCATGTATGGAAGTGTTCAGTTAAGCGATAAGTGGTACCCACAAATGGGTAATCCTCTTTAGTGCCTAGCTGAGCCGCATCATCTTTAAATAAACGTGCCGCTGGGTTTGAAATCACATTTTTATGTAATGGGTTAGTACCAATCGGTGTTTCAAACGGTTCGTAGTGCTCAGGGAACGGACCTTCAGCCATTTTATCAAGGGCAAACAGACGACCTACGCCTTCAGGTTGCATGATAAATGGGCTCGCATTTTTTGCTGGTGGTAATTTAGCATTAAAGTCAGGTACATCTGGGCCAACCCATTTGTCACCATTCCACTCAACTAAGACGCGTGATTTATCCCATGGTGTTCCATCAGGACGTGTTGAAGCACGGTTATACAATACACGACGGTTTGCAGGCCATGACCATGCCCAGTTAGGTGCAAGACCTAAACCTGAAGGATCGCTGTTATCACGACGTGCAGTTTGGTTACCGGCTTCTGTCCAACTACCTGTGTATAACCAGCACGCAGAATTGGTCGAACCATCAGCTTTTAGTTTGCTAAAGCTAGATAGTTGCTTACCGTTAGCATCTTTACCGTTAAGTTCTTTGCATAGCTCTTTGGTATTTGGTGCAGCAGGGATCGCATAGTTCCAATCAAGAGATAGGATAGGATCAGGATATGTGCCGCCTTCTTGTTGATACATATCGCGCATCTTCAAGAAAATACCCGCTAAGATCTCGGCATCACCTTTTGCTTCTCCTGGCATATCAGCTGCTTTCCAGTGCCACTGTAACCAGCGCGCTGAACTTACGATAGTGCCATCTTCTTCCGCAAAACATGCACAAGGCAAACGGAATACTTCAGTGTCAATGCTTGCAGTATCAACTTCATTAACGTTAGGTTTATTCTGCCAAAACGTAGAGGTTTCAGTGACAAGAGGATCGACAACTACTAAGTATTTCAACTTAGACAAAGAGTCTAATGTTTTTTGTTTGTTAGACATTGAAGCGACAGGGTTGAAACCTTGACAGATATAGCCATTCATTTTGCCTTTGTTCATCATTTCGAACACGCGCAATATGTCGTAGCTTTGATCCCATTTTGGCATCATGTCGTAGCCAAAGTTATTTTCAGCTGTCGCACTTTTACCGTAGAAAGACTTCAGTAATGATACGAAGAATGCAGGGTAATGCTGCCAATAGTTAGTTTGATCCGCTTCAAGTGCCGCTGGAGTGTGGTGCTTAAGGTGAGTCGCTAAATCAACATCTTTATCAGATGGCAATTTTAAGTAACCAGGTAAACTTTGTGCTAACAGACCAAGGTCAGTAATACCTTGAATATTAGAGTGACCACGCAGGGCGTTAACGCCACCGCCAGCCATACCCATATTACCTAGTAGTAACTGAATCATTGCCATACAACGGATATTTTCAGCGCCTTTAGAGTGCTGAGTCCAGCCCGTTGCATACAAGATAGTGGCAACACGGTTATCCGCAGCAGTACTACCAAGTGCTTTACAGATGTGATCAAACATATCAACAGGCGTACCGGTGATATTAGAAACAACATCTGGAGTGTAACGAGCAACGTGATCTTTAAGTAAGTTCCATACACAGCGAGGATGTTGTAGAGACTCATCCTTTAATGCATAGCCTTGATCGTCAAGTTGGTAGAACCAGCTGCTACGATCATACTGACGTTTCTCTGCATCATAGCCAGAGAATAGACCATCGTGGAATGCATAGTCGTCACGCACAATAAAGCTAGCGTTGGTGTATGCTTTAACATACTCATGATTCACTTGGCTGCTTGCAATTAGGTAGCGAATAGCACCTAAAAGGAAAGCAATATCAGCACCAGAACGGATCGGTGCATAGTGATCAGCCACTGCTGCTGTACGCGTGAAACGTGGATCAACTACAATGATTTCAGCGTTATTATTTTTTTGAGCTTCAATCGCCCAGCGGAAGCCTACAGGGTGTGCTTCTGCTGCGTTACCGCCCATAACAAGAATAAGGTTGGCATTTTTGATATCAACCCAGTTGTTTGTCATCGCGCCGCGGCCAAATGTTGGAGCAAGACTTGCTACCGTTGGACCGTGTCAAACACGCGCTTGAGTATCTACAGGAACCATGCCTAAACCACGGGCAAATTTCTGAGTTAACCAACCGTTTTCATTGCTTTCCGCTGAGGCACAAAGCATGCCTGTTGTTAGCCAGCGGTTAACTGTGGTGCCTTCGTCATTGGTTTTTACCAAGTTAGCATCACGGTCTTGTTTCATTAGTTTAGCGATACGGCTAAAGGCTTCGTCCCATGTTAGACGCTGCCATTTATCTGAGCCAGGAGCACGGTATTCTGGGAATTTCAAACGTTGTTCGCTGTTAACAAAACCAGCTAGGCCCGCACCTTTAGGACATAATGCACCACGGCTTACTGGATGATCGGGATCACCTTCAACGTGGAACACTTTTTGTTTAATATTACCGCCAGTAGCACCTGTGCTGTATAGCAATGTGCCACAGCCAACTGAACAATAAGAACACGTATTACGCGTTTCTTTGGCTGCGGTTAATTTAAAGTCACGGGCTTGTGCCCATGCTTTTTGTGAAACTGTGGCAAGCGAAGCAATTGTTGTTGTTGCTACAGCCCCCGCGCACAATTTAAATAATTGACGTCTACTTATATTCAATCTTAAAAGACCTTATTAGAAATAAAGAAGAGGGTGAAATCTACAATGTTATTATATGAGTAAATATAAAATCGTCAAATTTTGCTATTAGCGATAAAATTATAAAAAATAGGGCGGTAATATAAATAACTATTCACTGTCATTAATAACTATTCACTGTCATTAATAACTAATGATAATGAATAGTATGATGATGGTAATTTCAATCAAAATTACTGTGAGCTTATTATGTAGTAATAATCATTTTCATTTACTTATGTTACTATCTTATTATATTTGTTCATGTTTTATTTTTAATGGTAAATATATTTATATAATGTATGACAAATAAATAGATTACTTTTCAATTGAATGTAAGCCATGGTTATAAAGGATTCCTTTGCTTTTGCGTTCTTCTCTGAAGCTAAAAAAGAAATATCAATAAGTTGTTTTTTTATTTATAAACAAGTCGTTATGATTTTATCTGTTTTTTTATTTATAGGTGTCCAGTGTTTTTTTATTAGGTGAATAACGAGATAGTGTTAAATTAATGATATAAATTAATAATTATCGGCATTAAGCTGCAATCTTAAGTATCATATTTAGAGTATTAGAATGTCATTTAATCGGTAAGGTTAGGTTAAGTATATTTAATAATGATCTTCTATTTTATAAAATCATGGTGATTGAAGTATAAAAAAGCCGTTATATAATATTTTAAAAATAAGTGGTGATCTTTATTTGTTTCTTTAAGAACCTATCAAAGACTTAAAAATAAAAAGTGAATGACGGTAGGGAAATTTGAATGGATATTATTTTTCTCATTATTATAAATTAAAATAATGGTAGATTTTTTAGTGGATGAATTTTGCATCGTTACAAGGTTGCGTTATCATTGTATGACAGCAAATAAAAAGGAAGAGTTAATGTGTTAAGGACGATAATAACGGGTTTAATGCTCGCTTGTATAAGTCAGAGCGTAATGGCAACACCATGGGAAAAAGTAAAAAATCCAAGTCAGGGTGATTCTAGTTCGATTGGCTCATATGCTAATGGATGTCTTGCTGGTGGTGAGCGTTTACCGCTGCAAGGTGATGGCTACCAAGTAATACGTTCTGAGCGTGGACGTTATTATGGTAATAGTGAAATGATTGTTTTTTTGCAGCAATTGATGAAGCAATCACAGCAACTGAAAATTGGTAATGTATTGGTGGGTGATATTGCAATGCCGCGTGGCGGTCGGTTCTCATCCGGTCATGCAAGTCATCAAACCGGACTTGATGCTGATATTTGGTTGCGTATACCTGAAAAGCCATTATCACCACAAGCACTAAAAACAGTTTCAGCACTGCCGATGGTGGATGTGAAAAATTATAAAATCATCGAAAAAAACTGGAGTATGAAGCAAGCACAGTTAATTCAACTTGCTGCCAGTGATGATCGTGTTTCACGTATTTTTGTCCATCCGGTGATCAAACAACAGTTATGTAAAACGCAGTGGAAACAACGTGATTGGCTGCGTAAAGTTCGACCTTGGTTTGGTCATTACTACCATTTTCATGTGCGGTTAAAATGCCCTGAAGGAAGTACGACATGTAAGCCTCAAACACCGCCGCCAGCAGGTGATGGCTGTGGTACTGAGCTTGCCTCATGGTCACCAAATTATAAAGCACCAGTGAAGATTGAGTCTGTTATAAAAGTAAAACCTAAGCCAAAACAGGTAAAAGTATTACCTCCTATGTGTACGATGGTTTTAAAAAGTTAGTTTTCTGATGGCGATATAGATCGATCATCAAATAAAAAAGCGCCGCCCAGTTAACTGAGCGGCGCTTTTTTTAGAGGGTTTATTACTGAGGACTAAGCAAGGCCTTGCAGCGTAACAAACTTATCAAGCAGTTCATCATCTGATTCAATATGCTCAGGATCAGTAATAATGCAATTGGTGATAGGACAAACAGACTGACACGTCGGTTTATCATAATGCCCTTTACATTCTGTGCAGCGATCAGGATTAATTTCGTAAAATTCATCCCCCATGGTGATTGCTTCATTGGGGCATTCAGGATCACACATATCACAGTTAATGCATTTAGTTGTAATGAGCAGTGCCATCGTGCTTATTTACCGTCTTTAGGTGCGTGTGGGTTACGGGTATCTTCACCGTTATTCAAATTACGCATTAATAAACCAAAACTTAGATCCATATCTGATGGCATTGGAATAAACACAAAGTGGCCATTACCTTTTGCATCATCAATCACTTCTGATTTACGGTTTTCCATGGTTTCGAGTTTGAAGACAACGTTACCTTGTGGTGTCATTACTTCTAGGCTATCACCGACAATGAACTTGTTTTTCACATCAACTTCAGCAAGGTCGCCACGGCGTTTACCTGTAAATTCACCGACAAATTGTTGGGAATCTGAAATTGAGTAACCGTAATCATAATTTTGGTAAGCATCATGGGTATGACGACGAAGGAAACCTTCAGTGTAACCACGGTGCGCTAGGCTTTCTAATGTGCCTAGTAGTGAATCGTCAAATGGCTTACCAGCAACCGCATCATCAATCGCTTTACGGTAAACTTGCGCAGTACGTGCACAGTAATAGAAAGACTTAGTACGACCTTCAATTTTCAGTGAATGTACGCCCATTTTAGTTAGACGCTCAACATGTTGTACTGCACGAAGATCTTTAGAGTTCATGATGTAAGTACCATGCTCATCTTCAAATGCCGCCATTTTTTCTTCAGGACGGTGAGATTCGCTTAGTAATACAACATCATCAATCGGCTTACCAAGACCTAATGTATTATTTGGACGCTCTTCAATTTCTTGAATTTGGATGGCGTCTTTAGCTTCAACGATTTGACCTGAATCGTTCTCAACTGCTTTTTCTACTTTGTATTCCCAACGGCATGAGTTAGTGCACGTGCCTTGGTTTGGATCGCGTTTGTTGATGTAACCAGATAACAAACAACGGCCAGAATACGCCATGCAAAGAGCACCATGAACAAAGATTTCTAGTTCTGTATCAGGACAGTGCTCACGAATCTCTTCGATTTCTTCTAGTGATAATTCACGAGAAAGAATGACACGCTCAACACCCTGAGTTGACCAAAATTTAACGGTCGCCCAGTTAACAGCATTAGCTTGTACTGATAGGTGAATGACTACTTCAGGAAATGCTTCACGAACCATCATGATCAAACCAGGATCTGACATGATAAGTGCGTCAGGGCCCATCTCTACAATCGGCTTTAAGTCACGAATAAAGGTTTTAAGCTTAGAGTTATGCGGTTGAATATTACAAACCACATACAGCTTTTTACCTTGTGCGTGTGCTTCATCGATACCAATTTTCAGGTTATCTAGATTGAATTCATTGTTACGAACGCGAAGGCTGTAACGAGGTTGGCCTGCATAGACAGCATCTGCACCATAAGCAAAGGCGTAACGCATGTTTTTAAGGCTACCGGCTGGAGATAGTAATTCTGGTTTAAACATTGTTTAGTTCTCTTAGATGTCTGATTCCAAATCAGCCTATAACACCTAGTGCTATAGGGAGGAGGCGAGATTCTACTTTTTTCATTCCCACATTGCCAATTTTCTTGAAAATAATGATTATCCACGGCAATTGATATCGGTATAGAAATCAATTTAGCGAGATTCTCAGTGGTAATTGTTAAAAATAATCTATTAATTAATGTACTAAAATACATACTTAGTATGCATTAAATACATTAGTTATATTTTAGGGCAACATGTGCTAACTGTTTGCACAATGTTGCTACTAGTTAATGATGGCATATTAAGAAGGTATATATGATAGGGCAAGATATTGGTGGGTTGGTTATCCATTTGTTTTCTACATTTGGAAATATGGTTTGGCAAATTTTTTGGCCATTAGCATTCGGCTTAATGTTGTCGTCATGGATTCGTAATTTATTACCCGTATCGAGTGTAGTAAAACATTTAGGTAAAACGACCGTAGTGAGTCTTGGCTTTACTACCTTTTTAGGCATGGTGTCGTCATCATGTTCATATGCTGCGGCGTCACTATCTCATACGTTACTGACTAAAAAAGCGACGGTTGCTAACGCAATGGCATTTTTAGTTTCAAGCACTAACTTGATTATAGAAATGTTCATTGTCTTAGTTGCGTTGATGGGCTGGACGTTTTTCTGGGGTGAAGTCATTGGTGGTTTAATTTTAATTGCGACCGCTGGATTTTTATTTAGTCGATTTTATCCAAAAGATGTTGAACAAGAGTTACGCCAACATCTTTTAGACGCCCAACCGCAAAAAGCAAGTTGCGGCATGGATATGTCTGAAATGAGCGGTGATCACAGCGACTGCGGCATGGACATGTCTAAGATGAAGTCTGACGACAGTGACTGCGGCATGGATATGTCGAAGATGAAGTCTGATGACAGTGACTGTGGCATGGACATGTCGAAGATGAAAGCTGACGACAGTGACTGTGGCATGGATATGTCTAAGATGAAGTCTGACGACAGCGACTGCGGAATGGATATGTCGAAGATGAAAGCTGACGACAGTGATTGCGGCATGGACATGTCTAAGATGAAGTCTGATGACAGTGACTGCGGCATGGATATGTCTAAGATGAAAGCTGACGACAGCGACATGGATATGTCAAGCATGAAGTCTGGCGATCATTCTGCAATGAAGATGAATATGGTGGCTGAGCCTCAATCTGCCACCATGGAAAAAATCACCAAGTCTGCGGGTTTCTTCCAAATGGATATTGCCATGATTGGTAAAGAAATCCTGATCGGGGTGGTGGTATCTTCTATTTTAATTGCATTAATGCCTCAAGATGGTTGGCGCGATCTGTTTATTAGTAATGATGCTGGCTTACCTGTGTGGTTACATTCTTTCTTAGATGTGATCATTGGTATTTTTGTGGCAATGGTTGCGTATGTTTGTTCTGTGGGTAATCTGATTTTAGCGGCAGCATTGTGGCATGGTGGTATTTCATTTGGTGGCGTGATTGGTTTCATTTTATCGGATGTGTTAACCATTCCAATGATCCGTGTTTACCAAAAATACTACGGTAAACGTCCAACGAAATGGATGGTTGGATTGTTATTCGTTTCTATCTTGTTTACAGGTTTGTGTGTTGATGCGATCTTTAATGGCTTTGGTTGGGTTACAACTGACCAAACAGCACGTGCATTAAATCAATCAGGCTTTGGTTTGAACTTCACCACCGTGATGAATCTTATCTTTATTCCTGTTTCTATTTGGTATTACCGTTTAGGTAAAAAAGCCAATGCAAGTATGGGAATGAGTATGTAGCGCGGATAGACGTTTATAACGAACAGTTTATCAGTAAGTAGCAAAAGAGCCGTCATGTGCTAACACGTGACGGCTCTTTTTGTTATTCAAGCAATGCTTATATGACGTAAAGCCACATGCCGAAAACCGAGGAATTAACCTTTGTTTTCTAAGCCGCCGATAACATCAAATAGGTTGGGTAAAAATGCAGAGAACTCGCCGCCCATTAATGACAGGTCAGCATCAATGCGTTGTGCCATATCTTCACGGTCGATATCTTCGTTTTGATCTTTTAATTCATCAGAGAATTTAAGACGTTTAACGGTTAAGTCATCCGCTAGAATGAAATCAATACGGTCTTGCCAATTAAGTGCCAGTTTAGTGACCACTTTATTCGCTTCAATGTGCGCTAAAATCTCATCACAATTTAAATCTTGCTGCTTACAACGGATCACGCCACCGTCTTCTTCAATCGCTTTAAATTCAGCTTCCTCACCAATAGTAAAACCTTGTGGTGATTGGTTGCTGCGAACCCATTCTGTTAGGGTTAATGCTAATGGTTTTTCAGGCACAACCGGAACAACAGGTAAGCTACCGATAGATTTACGTAATAATGCTAATACATCTTCAGCTTTTTTGTAGCTACCCGCATCAACCACAATGAAGCCTAATTTAGGCATGATTAATGCGTAAGTTTGGTGTTGACGACTGAATGCGCGTGGTAATAAATCCATCACGATTTCGTCTTTGAGGCTGTCTTTCTCAGTCTTTTTCAGTTTACGACCAAGATCTTTTTCCTGCATATCAATTTTGTTGTTCAATGATTCTTTGATCACTGATGCAGGCAGCATTTTTTCTTCTTTGCGCGCACAAATTAAAATATTGTCACCAGAAACATGGGTAAACATATCACCATGTTTGCCCAGTGCATGCGCCCAGCCAAACTTTTGAATGTCTTGGCTACCACAAGGTGTAAAGCGGAATTCTTCCAGCTGTTTTTCTATTTGGTCTGCATTTAAGTCAATCTCACGCGTAAAACGGTAAGTCAGTATATTTTTAAACCACATCATGCTAGTCACACTTTTTAGGGGAAACAGTTGGGGATCTATCTTAACCTAACCACCGAAAATTACTAAGTAGCGTTTGTGATTGTTGGTCGGATTGGCGATCACCAACCCTTATCTTAAAAAATATTATTCATACTTTGTGGAGTAAGTCTCTTCATAAGTATGTGAGTACAGCTCAAACAAGTTACCAAAAGGGTCTTCTAAATAAACCATTTGGGATGTGTTGCTGTCATCTTCAGGGTGGTAGCGCATGATATCCATACGAACCTTACCGCCATATTGTTCAGTTCGGGCTATAACACCATGAAAATCATCAGTTTGAAGGCAGAAGTGAAAAATGCCGATGCGAGAGAAATCAACCTCATGACGCTGTTGACGGTCTTTCATTTCAAACAGCTCAAAGCCGATACCGTCTTTGGTTAATAGATGGGCAATATTAAAGCCTTTAAAGTCCTTACCAAAAACTGCGATACACATGCGACCAATGGCGGTTTCACGCTCTTCGGTAACTTTGGTATTACCCATCACAATATCAAGACCCAGCGCTTTAGTATAAAACTCAACCGCGGTATCCATGTCGCCAACCATTATACCGACGTGATTCATTTTCATAATTTACTCCAAATTAAAGTGATTAATTCGTAACTTTTCTCGATGGGGTAATACTATGCTAAGCCTTAAATAATATAAAATTATCAATATTTATTAAAATAATAACATTTTGTTATGACGGTTGTTTATGAATCATCAAAACTCTGTGTAGTTGAGGGTTCACACGGTACAATCTGATGATTATTTCTGGCCTGGTAGTGTTATCCCATTATGAAAATTATCCATACCTCTGATTGGCATCTTGGCCATCAATTACATGGCTATAGCCGTGCAACGGAACATCAAGCATTTTTAGATTGGCTTGCTGATACCCTTGAGCAACAACAAGCGGATGCCTTATTAGTGGCAGGGGATATTTTTGATACTGCTAATCCAGCCGCCAGTGCATGGGAAATGTTGTATCGTTTCTTAGCCCGATTAGCGAAAACATTGCCGAAGCTTGATGTGGTAATGATCGGTGGCAACCATGATTCACCCAGTAAACTCGATGCGCCACAAGCGTTGTTAAAAGCGTTTAATTTGCATTTAGTTGGTGGTATTCATCGGCTAGATAATGGCGAATTAGATTGCGATCGAATGTTAGTACCATTAACCAATGCCGATGGTGAACAAGCGGCATGGGTGCTCGCGGTGCCATTTTTACGCAGCGCTGATTTACGCACTGAAAATTTAGCTGAAACAGATGATCGCCTCATTAAAGGGGTTGAAGTGTTGTATGCCGAAATGACCGCCGTTGCTCGTGAGCGTAAACAACCTCAACAAGCGTTAATCGGTATGGGCCACGCGTATATGGCGTCAGGAAAAATTTCTGAGATGTCAGAGCGACGGGTATTAGGGGGGAATCAGCATGCGCTACCGGCGACTATTTTTGCCGATGATGTTAGCTATGTTGCCCTTGGACATTTGCATTTAGCCCAAAAAGTTGCCAAGCAAGAACATGTGCGTTATTGCGGCTCACCGATTCCATTATCAATGGCTGAGCGTAATTATAGCCATCAAATCGTGGCGGTTGAATTAGACGGTACTGACGTTATTAATATTGAGCCAATCACCATTCCTCGAAGTGTTGATATGCTAAAAGTACCAACCAAACCTGCGCCATTAGATGAAGTATTAGTGGCACTTAAAGCGTTATCTGATGATGAGCTTCCTCGTGAGCAACAACCATTTTTAGAGGTGCATGTACTGCTTGATAAGCCCCAAGCTCTGTTACGTGAAAAAGTGTTGCAAGCATTAGAAGGTAAATCGGTACGGTTGGCTAAAATCACCCCGCATTATCAACACGTCGAACAGCAACAAGGCTTGCAGCACCAACGGTTATCTGAGGTGTCACCGCAACAAGTATTTTCTCTGAGTTGGAATAAAAAATACGATGGTGAACCTGATGCTGCGATGACTGCCGCTTTTGAAAGCTTATTAGTGCAAGTTGAAGAACAACAATAATAATAGAGAATAATAAAATGAAAATACTTGCACTGCGTGGTGAAAATTTAGCGAGTTTACAAACCAAATTTGAGATTGATTTTGCTGGTGGACGCTTAGGCGAAGCGGGCTTATTTGCGATCACGGGTAAAACAGGCGCGGGTAAATCAACTTTACTCGATGCGATTTGTTTAGCGTTATACGATCGTATTCCTCGTCTGCAATCTAATAAAAAAAATGATGCTGAAATCGGGCGTGATGATGACGATAATCGCATTAAAGCCAACGATGTGCGCAGTATTTTATCGCGCGGTAAAGCTGAGGGTTTTGCTGAGGTAGATTTTATTGCTAACGATGGTTCGCATTGGCGTACCCATTGGCAAGTGCGTCGTGCTCGTGGTCGTGCTGAAGGTAAAATGCAAGCCGCTGAACAATGGTTAGAGAATATTGAAACGGGGCAACGTTTTGCGGGTAAAAAACAAGAGTTACAAGCTGAAATAGAACGCTTAATTGGGTTGAGTTTTGATCAATTCCGTCGCGCAGTGATGTTACCTCAAGGTGAGTTTGCGGCATTTTTAAAAGCGGGTGCTGATGAACGTGCCACGTTACTTGAACGAATGACGGGCGGTGAAATTTACGGTCGGTTATCGATGGCGGCTTATAAGCGTTCGGCTGAGGAAAAACAAAAGCTGGCTCAGTTACAAGATAAGCTTGGCGATGTGGCCTTATTAAGTGATGAACAAAAATTGGCATTAAATAGCCAGTTAGAGATTGTACGTCAACAAGTTAATACTCAACAGCAACAGCTTGAGCAATTAAAACAGCATCAGGATGTCATGCTAACCGCGTCAAAGTTACAGCTGCGTATTGCTGTGGGTGAACAACAGTTACAACAAGCTGAGTTCATTCAACAACAAGCAGCGCCGCGTTATATAGAGTTGCAACAATACGAACAAGCCTTGCCTGCCCGTGGTGATTTCAGCTTATTAGTACAAGCAAAACAGCAACTGATTAAGTGGACGGCAACAGAGCAACAAAGCAGCGCTACCTTAAAAGAAAATCACCAACAGCAAGCGCAATTGCAAGCAAGTACTGAGCAATGCCAACAGTTACTGACTCAAAAACAACAGTCGTTTAATGCGCTAGAACCAAAATTAAAGCAAGCAGCCACCATTGAACAACAACGTCATGGCTTACAGTTGCAACGCGATGAGTTACAACTGCAAATTTCACAGTTAACCAACGCGTTAGCGCTTAACCGTGAGCAATTATTAAAGCAGCAACAGCAACAACAAACCTCACAACAACAGTATCAACAGCTGGTGGTTGAGTTAGAGACAACGCAAGCGGTGAAAGCATTAGCCGAACAGCATAACGCGATCAAAGATAACGTTAACCAATTTCAGCAAGCACAAACCGATATTGCTCAACTGCAAGCAGATATCAAACAACGTCAAATAACATTAACCACAACCACTCAACAACAAGCTGACTTAGAACAACAGCTGTCAGGTTTCGTGGCACAACAGCAACAGTTAACAGCACAAGTTGTTGCGCATGATCTTGTTCAATTAGAACAAATACAAGATCAACAACGTCAAGATTATAGTGCTTATCAACAGTGTAATAGCCAATTAAAAGACAGTTTATATGGCTTAGATAAGTGGCATGGGCAGCTACAGCAACGTGATAAATTGCAGTTACAACAGCAAGCGTTAGGGGTAACGATCACCAATAATCAGCACCGTTTAACCGCACTAGCCCCCGAATTATTACAATTAGACGCGCAACATAAAGAAGTTGATCATCAATTGACTCAAAGTCGCGCGGTGATGAACCTAACTGATTATCGTGAGCAATTGATTGAGGGCGCAGCGTGTCCGTTATGTGGTGCGCTTGAACATCCATACCAGCAACATAATCCGCAAGTTGCCACCATTATTAGTCAGCAACAGCAGCGATTGCAGCAGCTAGCCCAACAATTGCAAGATGCCTATGCCGATCAGCGTCAACTGACTCAAACCATCACGCAAGATCAACACACCCAAACCGAATTAGCGCAAGAGATTGATGGGCTTAATGCGAATATTCAAACATTAGTCAGTCAGCAACAATGTCATTGGTCTGATTTAATGGCGCTTGATCTTGATGCGATAATGTTGGCTGAAATTCGCTTATCCGCCGTCAGTGATGTGGCTCAACTGGCACATTATCAAGCCAATTGGTCACAAGCACAGGATGATGCGATAGCACAAATGCAGACCATTAAAACCCAAGGCGAGCAGCGTAAAAAACTGATCACCGAGGTTAAACAGCAACAGCAACAGTTGCTGCAATTAGGTCATCAACAAGCTGAGATCAAAGAGACCTACCATCAACTGTCACAACAACAAACGCAAGCGCAAGAACAGCAAAAAGCGTTAGTGTCACAATGTGAAAGCCAACAAAAAGTCTACGAACAAAGACAACAAGCATTGAATGCAATTTACGGAAATGATGCGTGGCTAACAGTATTATCTCAGCAAGGTAAAAATAGTTTTATCGCCGAACTTGAGCAACAAATAGCACAATATCAAACCAATGTTAGCCAACAACAGCAACTTGAAAAACAGTTGGCTGAACGTGCTCCCGTATTAGCTCAGTTAATCAGTGGGGTTGAGCATAGCGAGCAGCAGTTACAGACGATGACCAATAAAGATCATCAATTAACGCAACAACAAACGCTATATTGGCAACAACGGCTTGATCTCATTGGTGAGCAATCGTTAGATGTCATTGAACATAAAGCCAAAGCTGAGCTTGAATACCAGCAACAACAATTACAACAACAGCAAACTCGGCTTAATCAGTTAGCCGAAGCGATGGCGGCAAATGAAGCGCACCATCAACATGCTCAACAGCAATTGGTTGAAGCCAATCAAGCTCAGCAACAGTTACAACAAACATGGGGTAATTGGCTAGAAAAATCAGCCCTGACTGAACCTGAATTGACCGCGTTATTGAGTAAAGATGATGCATGGTTGCACCAACAACGGGCTGAGCTTAAACAGATCGAACAGGCATTATCTGCTTGCCAAACAGTATTAAAAGAGCGTCAGCAAGCAGATGCTGATCACCAGCCAATGGTTGAATTAGCGACAGGTTGGTTTACTACTCATGACATCAGCAATGATGTGAGTTCACAACAGCAAACCATGACGGAATGGCTTGCTCAAAAACAGCACTGTGATGATCAGGTTTTTCAATTACGTCAGCAATTAGTCCATGCCGAGCAAGCGGAACAACAGGCTGGGGATTTACGCTCTGCGTTAGCGACACAACAAACCCAAACCGAACTCTGGCTACAAATGAATGAGTTGATCGGTTCTGCAACAGGCAATAAGTTCCGTACCTTGGCACAAGGGCTAACCTTACAACAATTGGTGTTAGCAGCGAACGAACATTTGCAAGATTTAGCCCCACGTTATGCGCTACAACCTGTACCTGGCAGCCCGTTAGCGTTACAAGTTATTGACCATGATATGGGCGATGAAGTGCGCAGTGTAGAATCGCTTTCTGGTGGCGAAAGTTTCTTGGTGTCGTTGTCATTAGCGTTGGCATTAGCCTCCCTTGCGGCTGATACGCGCCAGCTCGGTTCACTGTTTATTGATGAAGGTTTTGGTACGCTTGATCCTGAGAGTTTAGAGATGGCATTAGCCTGCTTAGATGCTTTGCAAGCGGATGGGCGTCAGATTGGGGTTATCTCGCATGTTAGCACCTTAGTTGAGCGAATTGGTGTGCAAGTTGCGGTTGAAGCCATAGGCGGTGGACGTAGCCAAATTATCATAAAAGGGTAATTATATTGCCATTAAGTGTTGGGTTATTTTTGTTGTAGAATCAAATAGAAAACGTATTTTAAGCGATTGTTATTGATTCTATTAAAATCATCTTTATCTGAAAAAGTCACAAAAGTGTCATAATGAACACACATAATGATGCATGTCAGAGAAAACAAACGACTAGGTAGATTTTATTATGGCAAGACGGATTCTTGTAGTAGAAGACGAAGCACCGATTCGCGAAATGTTGTGTTTTGTCCTAGAGCAAAATGGATATCAAGCAATAGAAGCTGAAGATTACGATAGTGCATTAGAAAAAATGTGTGAGCCGTATCCTGAGTTGATCTTAATGGATTGGATGTTACCTGGAGGCTCTGGCATTAACTTGATTAAGCATTTCAAGCGTGATGAATTGACTCGCCAAATTCCAGTGGTGATGCTAACCGCCCGTGGTGAAGAAGAAGATAAAGTACGTGGTCTTGAAGTGGGTGCAGATGATTACATCACTAAACCGTTTTCACCTAAAGAGTTAATGGCACGTTTGAAAGCCGTTATGCGTCGCGCTTCACCAACGGCTTTAGATGATGTGATTGACGTTCAAGGATTGAAATTAGATCCCGTTTCACATCGCGTAACCTCAGCCGATGAGCCACTCGACATGGGTCCGACTGAGTTTAAGATGTTGCACTTTTTTATGACTCACCAAGAGCGCGTTTATAGCCGTGAGCAACTGTTGAACAATGTGTGGGGCACCAATGTTTACGTTGAAGATCGCACTGTTGATGTCCATATTCGTCGCTTACGTAAAGCACTTGAGAATGATGGTCACGATAAGATGATTCAAACGGTTCGTGGGGCGGGATACCGTTTTTCAACTCGCATGTAAATATTCCATTGTGCTTATCAGCCGTGGCAAACTCGTTACCTTCATTATTATCATGCGCCTATGATAGCAATGAAGGTTGTGTTGGTTTTATCGAATAGAAAAATAGCGTAACGGAACCACTGTATTACTCCGTTGCTGTTAGGAGTAAACATGTGGAAAGATTGACATGGAAAAAATTGGTTGGGGAGCTAATATTATTTTATCTACCTTGGCTTATACTTGGCGTTATTTTTGGCTACTTACCGTGGTTTTTATTGATCGCGAGTTGGATCCAACTTGGGTGGCATTTTCATAATCAACTTAAAATGTCGAATTGGTTATGGAAAGATCGTAGCTTAACGCCGCCTTCTGGCTCTGGCAGTTGGGAGCCGCTATTTAATGGTATTTATCGCTTACAACAGCGTAATCGCCGCCGCCGCAAAGAACTAACTACCTTAATTCGTCGTTTCCGTAATGGTGCAGAATCATTGCCCGATGCGGTGGTGGTGTTTCGTAGCGAAGGTAATATTGTGTGGTGCAACAAATTAGCCCAACAATTATTAGGTTTGCGCTGGCCTGATGATAGCGGTCAACCTATCAGTAATTTGTTACGCAGCCCCGATTTTGTACGCTACCTTTCTCGTCAAGCTTTTGATACCCCATTAGAAATAACCTCACCGATGAACTATGACCGTACTCTAGAATTACGGATCATGCGCTACACCGAGGGTGAATATCTGATGGCAGTGCGCGATGTGTCACAGTTAAAACAACTGGAAGGCATGCGCCGTAATTTCTTTGCCAATGTGTCCCATGAACTACGCACCCCAATGACTGTCTTGCAAGGGTATCTTGAAATGGCACAAGATCCTGAAATGCTAATGGGACCAATGTGGGATCGCGCTCATGGCGTGATGACCGAACAATTAGCGCGTATGAATGCGCTGGTTGAGCAGTTATTAACGTTATCTAAAATTGAAGCTGCACCGACGATTGAACTAGAAGAAATGGTCGATGTGCCTGCAATGCTGGATATTTTAGAAAAAGAAGCCATGTCGCTCAGTAGTAATAAAGATCAGTCATTTACCTTTGAGGTGGATAACAGCTTAAAAGTCTTTGGCGATAATGATCAACTCCGCAGTGCCATTTCAAACTTGGTTTATAACGCGGTTAAACATACCCCCAATGATGCCGCTATTCATGTGCGTTGGTATCGCTCACCAACAGGACCTCGATTAGAAGTGACTGATAGTGGTGAAGGTATTGAGGCGCAACATATTCACCGTTTAACGGAACGTTTTTACCGAGTTGATAAAGCCCGTTCTCGTGAAACTGGCGGCAGTGGTTTAGGGCTCGCCATTGTTAAGCATGCACTCAGTCACCACGACGCACATCTAGAAATAGAGAGCGAGATTGATAAGGGCAGCACCTTCTCATTCACGTTGCCAAGTCGATTAGTGGTTGATACTGCATTGCCACATACCGCGGCTAATGATCACTAATAAAAGGTAAGGATACCTAATGCTAATGTCACCACTAATAAAAATGATCACCACAACCATGAGCGCGCTTAGTGTGTGGAGTTTGATGGCATTAGCCCCCGTTATGGCAGCGACGACCTCGATAGCCGAGGTCGATACTCAGTTACAATCTTATTCTAAAGTGAGCGGAATTTCGGGTAATTTATCGTCGGTGGGATCGGATACGCTAGCTAACTTAATGACCTACTGGACAGAGGCTTTTAAACGTCAATATCCAAACGTTAATATTCAAATTCAAGCATCTGGTTCATCAACAGCACCGACTGCGCTGGTGGAAGCGACGGCACAATTAGGGCCAATGAGTCGCTTAATGAAAACCAAAGAAGTTGAAGCATTTGAAAAAGAATACGGCTATAAACCAACCGCAATTAAAGTGGCGGTGGATGCGTTAGCCGTGTTTGTGCATGAAGATAACCCGCTTAAAGGCATCAATTTTGAGCAGCTAGATGCAATATATTCGCGTACCTTACGTTGTGGTGCATTAGTACCTATTACTCAATGGGGACAACTAGGCTTACCCAATAGTTGGCAGCAGCGTAATATTCAATTATTTGGTCGTAACTCAGTATCAGGCACCTATGGTGATTTTAAAAAGCGCGCTTTATGTCGTGGCGATTTTCGTAATAACGTTAATGAACAACCGGGCTCAGCTTCAGTAGTGCAGTCTGTTTCGACCTCGCTTAATGCGATTGGTTATTCAGGTATTGGCTATAAGACCACGGGGATCCGTGCTATTCCTGTTGCCCGTGAAGGCTCTGATTATGTTGAAGCCACGGTAGAGAATTCTATCAACGGTAATTATCCACTATCACGCTATTTGTATTTATATATCAACAAACACCCCAATAAAGCTTTAGCACCGATGGAGCAAGAATTCTTACGCTTTATTTTATCCAGTGATGGTCAGAATATAGTGCAAAAAGACGGTTATATTCCATTACCTGTTGCGATTGTGAATGAAAACATGATGAAGTTGGGGCTGAAAGATTGAGGTTGGTGTTAAGGCTACTGATGAGTTTTTATTGTAGCCTTAACTTCTTCTTTTAATGTAGTCTGACTTTATTGAACTTGATAATTAAAAATTGTAGCGGTATGCAATTAACTCATTGATATTATTATGGTCATAAATTACATCTGCATATATGTTCGCTTTTTGTGACACCTTAACATTGATCCCCGCAGTAACATTAAGCCAAGTTTTTTCATCTTTTATTGTAGCGAATTGACTAACATTAATATCTGTTGCGGTAATGTTGTGACTTTTGTTGAATTTATTATAGACACTAAGTTGAATAAATGGTTGATACAAATATTTTTCCTTAAAATCCCGATTAATATTAACACCGACCCTACCAATAATATTATTTTGTTTAACAGTATCCATTTTAGTATCAGACTCATAGCCTACTAAATTATAACTATTTTGGTTATAGTTTTGATATATTAATTGAGTTTGAGGAATTATATTAAATTTGTGATATTTGAAAAAATAGCCAGTTTCAATAGAAGATGTAAATATTTTCGAATCAAAAGATTCACTATTAGTTGATATTGATGGATTTATTTTTGATTTATATAATCCAAAGCCATTTACAAAATCAAAGTAATAGTTTGTTTTCTTTATTGTTGTATAGTTATATAAACTTATTGCATCAGTATTGTTTGTTTCACCATTGTATGAAAAATCCAACTTCCCAAGATTTAACATTAATCCAGAATCAACATGTTTTTGGCTGTGATTATTATTATAAAATGTATATCCCAATGTTAATGTGTTACTTGATAGTTGGCCATCATTAACATTTTGTTTTTTTGAATTATATTTCACCCAAATATTATTTTTATTGGGGTCAATAAATGCGCCTTGGCGTTGATATAAACTACCGGTATTTGATAATGAATAATTAGATAGTGCTAATGGGGTGTAAACATTAACATAGTTGATTTTGTTTAGTGAAGATTGAATATAATAATCATTATTAATATTTTTTAAATTGTAGACGAGCATACCTCTATTAATAGGTTTTGCCATTGTTACATGCTGACTAGATGACTGTGATTCATTGTTAATGACTTTAATACCATTACCTATAGTATTTCTACCTGTTTTACCTAATCCGTTGAAATCTAATTTTAAATTACCTTTTATTTGATGTTTTACATTAATTAAATCAGTTGAAAAAGTATCTAAGTTTGATGACATTTTAACGGTGTAGTTGCCCGTAATTGTATTCGAGTTTAAGGTGATAGGTGCTTTTTTTGTAAATGAAATCGTATTACTATCGTTATTACTTATAATGTTTGAAATGGTTGATGTTCCATTAATATTAATTAATGAATTATTTAGAATTACGGTATCAGCTTTTGATTTTGTATCCATATTCAAGGTGCTATTTGTTAATGTATTACTATTTTTAATGATATTTTCATTGTTTATGATGCTATTTTCGGTAGCTATAATATGAGAAGCAATACCACCATTTTTAACATTAATAATACTATGCTGACTATCAATATTATTAATTGTTCCTTTGTTACTTGAATTTATGGTGCTATCGATACTTTTTATATTATTTATTGTTCCATCGTTAGTTACATTAATAACACTATTTTTTTCGGCGGATACATTATTTTGAATTCCTCCTTTTTTGTCTCTGAGTCCAACATAATCATAACTATGATTAAATGTTGAGTTTGAAGATATTACTGGTGAAAAAGTATATTCTCTTCCTCTGTTGGTATTTATAGATCCTGAAACTGAGCCGTAATATTCATTCAGAATTCCTCCATTATTGATTGTGTTTTTTGTTATAGAGTTAATACCTGTCCATAAAACGCCACCCTTTAATAAGTGAGTTTTAATCGCATAAGCTTTGTTTTTAGTTAGCTGATCTGATAAAGGTATCCGATGGCCATTCTTATCTTCTTGTTTTCTAACATCCCCAACATTTAAAGAAGCATTGTCTCCAATAGTTGCATTGTTTGACTTTGCATTACCTGAAATGTAGAAATAAGCACCTTTTCCTGATGTGCGATCAGTTGTGCCTTTGGCTATAGTATTATTAGCAATAACTTTTTCTGTTATTGCTAATTTTCCACCAGGTAAAATAGTGGCATTATTTAATATTTTACTACCTGTATAGCTTGTTGTATTACCATGTTTTCTATTACTTGTGTTTTCAGTAATGGTATTAAGTGATGACAAATCGATAGGTTGATTAATATTTGAGATCATATTACAACTTATAATAATATAAAAGTGTTCGTGAATATATCACTGTTGAAAAAAAATAATTTATTAATTAATGCATATTATAATTTCGTTTTTACTGCATAAAAATAAATTATAATATGCATAAAATAATATTTAATTGTAAAATGTACAATGTTTTATAAAACGCACTAACAAAGCCTTCGCACCGATGGAGCAAGAATTCTTACGCTTTATTTTATCCAGTGATGGTCAGAATATAGTGCAAAAAGACGGTTATATTCCATTACCTGTCGCGATTGTGAATGAAAACATGATGAAGTTGGGGTTGAAAGATTGAGGTTGGTGTTAAGGTTGTTGCGGCGCGTTAATATGAAATTTATTTACGGAACAGCCAATAAATGATCTGAAGAAAAATGGCAGTAATTTGCGTGGTAATAGAAACCACCCTGAATAAAGAGATTTACTCAGGGCGTTATTTATTTCTATTATTTTGATAATTCGGCAGCTGTGTCCATAAAGATACCTTGCATATCTTTTGCTTCACGCTCAGTTTGTCCGCCATGTTTTAGAAATGTAGAGATAATCATCGCGGTTTTTTCTTCTTTTGCACGCTCTAAAAAGTAGCGTAACTCTAGCTCTGCGCCTGCGGTTTCGTCTGTAATTGACGCTGCGATGATTTCTTTGTACATCACGATATCACGAATTTCTAAGCTGCTAATGATGCCAAGTGTCATTTCTAAAAAGGCATCCATTTCTGCTTTAGGTACAAACTGAGTAATAATATTTAGTTTTTCAGCTTGTTGTGCCGTGAAATCGTTACCTAATAGTAGCGCTTGTAAGGCTTTGTTTTTGCCCATTCTTCTTGCGTACTGAACTGCGCCTTGACCGCCAGTTGGAATATTGACGTGAATTTCTGGTTGAGCAAAAGCTGCATTTTCAGTGGCATAAGAAAGGTCACATGCCATTACAAATTCGTCACCGCCACCACGAGCAACACCATCAACCAAGGCAACAGAGACTTGCTTCATTGCTTTGATGTTCATGATCATGTGGCTAAACTCAATAGAAGCCGCTTGTCCACCTTGGGTACCGTTAATCACATTAAGATCAAGGTGTGCTAAAAAGAACGTTTCGTGCAGTGATTTAAACACAACTACTTTTGTATCACGGTCATCTTTTAAAGAAAGCACAAATGCATTAATTTCGTTAATGAGATCAATAGTTATTACATTCACTGGTGGATTATTGATGGTTACTGTTGCGATACCACCGTGGCTAGTAATTGATAATGTTTTCATAATAATTTCCTCTAAATAGCCTACTAGGCTCGCTAAATACGGTAACGTTAAATGACTTCCTTTTCGTCATTGAGTTAACTATAAACAATTTATTAGATGAGAAAAATGCCAATAATGGCATAGGATTGATGCTAATATTGCACCAATGGCTTGTTTCTTTATTCTTATAAGGCTTATATGGATTTTTCTAATCGTTTATTGTTATTACTCGAAGTGATAGAGCTGGGGTCTTTTACGAATGTGGCAGAGCAGAAAAATATAGATCGCTCTGTAATATCAAAACAGATAAGCCGTTTAGAAAAGGAGTTGGGAGTTCGTTTACTTAATCGTACTACGCGTTCGTTATCGTTAACCGCTGTTGGTAGTGAAATGGTAAATCAAGCGCGGCAATTGCGAGAACTACTAGAAAATACTCATCGCTTAACTCAAAATTATCGTTCAGAACCAAAAGGAACATTGAAGATCACCAGTTCGATGATGTTTGGTCGTCAATATGTACAAGATGCGATTTCTATTTTTCAGCAGCAGTATCCTGATGTGAAGTGTGAACTTAGATTAGAAGATAGAATGGTTGATATAGTGCAAGAAGGTTTTGATATTGGATTTCGTATTGGTAAGGCTAAAAACTCAAGTTTGATCTCGCGAAATATTGCTCGAAGTCGTTTATTAATTGTCGCTTCTGCTGATTTTATTAAACAACACGGAAAAATAGAGACAATTAAAAGATTAGAAACATTACCCGCAACTATTTATTCGGCTCCGGGATTATTAATTGATAAATTTAGCTATCTTGATGAAAATAATAACGAACATCAATTTAAGCTTAATGCTATTTATAAAGTTAATGATGTAGAAATGATGGTAAAAAGTGTATTAGCGGGAAATACACTGGCAGTTGTTTCTGCGCAAATGATTAATAATGAGATTATTGAAGGTAAACTAATACCTATTATGACCCATTTGAATATTGATGATTTTGGAACTATTTATGCGGTGTACCCACATCGAGATGCACCTATTAAAACGAAGCGATTTATCGAGATTCTAAAGTCAATTGTTGGCGAAGATTTGCCTATTTGGGAGCAGAACATTCCTGATTTTGATGTCTTGTATGGGCATTAGAACTTATGTCTATTCGCGAGGGTTGTACTTATTAATTGAATCTACAGATCCTGTAAATAATTCTGTGTAATTATCTTTTACAGGTGATCTTTTAAACGCTCATTTTTTAATACGTTAGCCATCTTAATCGCCCTTTCTGTAGTTACGGTACAATACCGTAACTAATGTTACATTTATTTTAAATCTACCTCTCATGCAAAAATACCGCCTTAAATTGGACGGTATTTAACATATTAGATCTTTATGTGAACTGATACACGATAACGTCCAGATATAACAAAGATCGCTAATAGCATCATTTTTTGTTACTCTTTATAATAATGTAGCACATACGAGGTACAAATAATGAAAACAGAAATAGTTAGAGCTAGAGTCTCTAGTGAACTAAAGCATGAATCTGAAGTAATTCTATCCGAATTAGGTATGAGTATGTCAGATGCTATTCGTATTTTTTTAAGCCAAATAAAATTACGTAATGAATTTCCAATCGAACTTAAGATGCCGAATAGAGAAACACTAAAAGCAATGAAAGAACCAGTCACTAAAGATGAATATAGCTCAGCAAGTGATTTGTTTAGTGATGTCTTAGGCTGTAGTGATGTTAAAAATTAGAGTAAAAAACTCCTTTAAAAAGGACTTAAAAAAAGCGGCTAAAAATACACGATATAATACTTCTCTACTCAAAGAGTTAATTGATAGTCACTTAATAAAAACAGGTACAGTTCCTGAGCAATACAGACCCCATCTTTTACAAGGGGATTGGAAACCTCATATGGAATGCCATATTCAACCTGATTTTTTATTAATATGGGATGTCGATTGGGAATTAAAAGAACTGATATTAGTTAGATGCGGTTCTCATTCTGAATTGTTCGGATGATTATTGGATAAAAATACCGTCTTTTTAGACGGTATTTAACATTTAATCTATTTATACGCACCAACTAATGAGCTTCATTTAAAATCGAGGTTATAAGCCTCGTTTTAATATGTTTTCATCCGCTAGAATAGCCAAAATAGAACATGTCTATTTTGTTAAAAGTGTAATGAAATCAGCCAACAGCGCGGTTACTCTTAATTGTTATTAAAACAGCGTAAAACCGACATTGTGTAGCATGGTTAAATGTTCTTATTTATCACAGATGTTTACCATGGCATGTTAAAGCAGCACGATTCGCGTTACATTGTTTGAGTTGGTGCCATCTGATTGATTTAGCTAACTGTTTCAATATCGACAGTTAAATCATCAGCTAACTGTTCTAATTGTTGTTGAATAATGGCTGCATTGATTTCAAGGGGAGTGTGTAACTGAAATTCAGCCACGAAAATAGGGTAGCCCCAGTTAGGTGCGCTTTGGGTGTTGGTTTTAAGTTTGGCAATATTGACGCCAAGTTGGGCTAAATGGCGAGTTACTTCTTTTACTATGCCCCGACGATCATTACCTGTTACGGTAAGCTGTTGAGTGACATAAGTGGTCACGGTTTGAGTGTGATCTTCTACGATGTGAATGTGTAATGCTTCAATGTCAGTTAATGCTTGGCGAAGTGATTGAAAGTGTTCCGTTGCAACGTCTATTTGTATTATTCCTGCAAACTGCCCGCCAAGTTGGCTAAGTGAACTGCTGAGCCAATTGGCATGATTAAAGTAGACGGTATCGGATAACTGCTCTACAAGCCCTGGTTTGTCTTTACCAATAATGGTCACAATCAGTTGTTTCATTAGGTCAGTCCTTGTCGCTATAACATGATGATGGTGTTTATTAGAGTGGTTGTTTTTAAGCATGGCTGTAAAATACGGTTTAGCCAACTCAAATCATCATCACAATGGTCTTTGTCATAAATCTGTCATTAAATAGCAATACACTTTTGAGCGTATAAATAGGTTAGAGGTCATAATGGCAAACGCCAGCACATTACTAAGGAAAGAAAATCGTTTTCGTCGAGGGAAAGATCAATTAACTCGCGTCGGCGTGACGGCGGGGGGTATTTTTGTTTTGATCACCTTGATGCTGATTTTCTTTTATTTACTGTATGTGATTGTGCCTATTTTCTCATCTGTTGCTGTTAATCCTAAACAGCACTTATCATTATCTGTAACCAGCAAAACAGCGTTGTTAGGGGTTGATGACAGTAATAAGATTGCTTATCGTTTTAGTCACGATGGTAAGGTTATTTTTGTCGATCTACACTCACCATCGCCATCAGCAACCATACTAAAACAACAGACGATCATTAAAAATCCGACTGCGTATGCGGTGAGTTTGCCGCGTGATGGTATGGTGGCTTATGCTACGGCACAAGGACAGGTTAAGATCGTTAAACCTGCGTTTGAACTTACTTTTTCTGAGGCAAATAAGCACTTACAACCCAGCATTCAATATCCTTTTGGTCAAACGCCATTAGCACTTGCTCCCGCAGGAGAGACCATCACGCAATTAGCTATTTCTGGGCGTGATGATCGTACTATTGTGGTCGGTAAAACGGCGACTAATCAACTTTATGGGTTGAGCTTATTACTGCCCGAAAATGTGGTGCAACGGGCGAATGGATGGCAACAGCAGCGGTTTGAGATTACTAATACCCCCGCTAAAATTGATGATTTTCAATTAACCCCAGATGGTAAGACGCTGTATGTGTTGAGTGGATCCAATTTATATTTATATAAGTTAACCGCTAACACGGCTTTTCTGCGTAAAATTGAAAATATTGCTACAGGTAACAGTAAGCCAGTATCGATTACCCTGTTGTCTGGCGCAAATTCATTATTGATTACCAATTCTGATAATACGATTTCGCAATGGTTTGAAGTGGTAAAACAAGGAAAGCGTCAGTTAATCAGTGTCAGAACGTTTCATTTTTCGGCGAGCCCATTAGTTAAAATTGTGCCTGAATATTACCGTAAAGGCTTTTTTGCGATTCAGAAAGACGGCACGACCTCGGCTTATTACACTGCCGAGCGTAAAGTTATATACAAAGATAAAGTCTTCACTAAAGTACCGACTGATATTGCCATTTCTCCTAAAGCGAATTTATTAGTAACGCTCGATAATGGGCAATTGCAGAGTTACCAAGTTAAAAATGCGCATCCCGATATTGGGTTATCATCGTTATTACAAAAAGTATGGTATGAAGGTTATGCCGAACCTGATTATGTATGGCAATCCACCTCTGCCAGTGATGAATTCGAGCCGAAATTAAGCCTAGTACCGATCGTGTTTGGGACGCTGAAAGCGGCGGTTTATTCGATGTTTTTTGCGATTCCATTAGCATTGGCTGGCGCGATTTATACTGCTTATTTTATGTCAAATAAAGTCAGAAGGGTGATCAAACCTACGGTTGAATTGATGGAAGCCTTACCTACCGTTATTTTGGGATTTCTAGCGGGGGTATGGTTAGCGCCTATTGTTGAGCAATATTTAGCAGGCATAGCGCTTGGAATTGTGTTGTTACCGTTGGCTATTATTGTGGTTGGTTGGAGTTGGTCAATGCTGCCCGGACAATGGCGATCACGTGTTCCCAATGGTTTTCATATTGCCTTGTTAATCCCGGTGATTATAGCGGTAACTTATGGTTGTTTTGGTTTAAGTCCGTGGATTGAAACGCAGTTTTTTAATGGTGATTTACAAGGCTATTTAAATAACCATTTAGGTATCGGTTATGATCAGCGTAATGCGCTTATTGTTGGTATCGCGATGGGGTTTGCGGTTATTCCGACGATTTTTACTATTGCCGAAGATGCTATTTTCTCAGTGCCAGCGCATTTGACCAAAGGCTCATTAGCTTTAGGGGCAACCCAATGGCAGACTTTAACTAAAGTGGTGTTACTCACTGCTAGCCCCGGTATTTTTTCTGCGATCATGATGGGACTTGGGCGCGCAGTCGGTGAAACTATGATTGTATTAATGGCAACGGGCAACACCCCTGTTATGGATTGGAACTTACTGCAAGGGTTACGCACCTTAGCAGCCACCATCGCTATTGAAATGCCCGAATCAGAAGTGGGTAGCTCGCATTATCGAGTGTTATTCCTGGCCGCCTTTGTACTGTTTGTATTTACCTTTGTATTTAATACGATTGCTGAAGTTGTTCGTCAACGACTACGTGCAAAATACAGTTCGTTATAATAAGTGATACAGCAATGATTAAATGGTTTAAATCTGGTTCGCCATGGATTTGGTTAACCGCGGGTGCCGTCAGCTTGAGCTTGGTTGCTGTACTCGGTTTATTGTTATTAATTGGCTATAAAGGCTTGAGTTATTTTTGGCCCGCACCCGTGTATCAGTTTGATGTTAATCTCAATGGTAAGCCGCAAGTCGTTATTGGTGAACTCTATCAACGTACCATGGTGCCGGTGGATCAATTGGCAGATGCGGGTATCGATGTTAGTCAATTTACTGAAGACAGTGTGCCGCGTTATTTAATTAAAACCGGTAATCGTGGTCAGGGTACACTCGATTTCTTAACCGTATTAAGCACTCAAATCATTCATCAACAAATCGCCAATAATATTGCGGTGGTTGATCGTGAAAGCAATGGTAAGTTCTATGGCTACCCAGTCAGTGTAATTGAAGGCGGTGAACCTCAACCTTTATCTCAACTTACGATAGCGTTAGCACAAGCCAATAAAGTTCGTTCGGAATTGCGATCTTTACAAAATAATGAGATTGCCAATATTAACTGGCATTTAGAACGGTTACGCATTGAAAAACGCCGCTTAGAATTACGCGGTAAGCTCACTGTGGCGGATGGACAACGTATCGATCGTGAGCAAGCCAATTACAATACGATTTATAAAAACATTGAAAATCGACTATTTGCATTACAAGGGCAATTAGACACTGACGCGCTAGTGTTACGCGATCAAAGTGGCGCTAATGTTACGATTCCGATGATGCAAGTGTTGGATATGTGGCAACCCAATAATTTGTCGTGGCTTGAAAAAGTACAACATTGGGGCCATCAAGTTTATAAGTTTTTATCTGAAGCACCACGTGAAGCAAATACCGAAGGCGGTGTGTTTCCAGCCATCTTTGGTACGGTGTTTATGGTGTTATTAATGAGTATTATGGTGACACCATTAGGGGTACTTGCTGCGGTTTATTTACATGAATATGCCAGTAATAATCGGTTTACAAATTTAATTCGTATTGCAGTGATCAATCTCGCGGGGGTACCGTCAATTGTGTATGGTGTGTTTGGGTTGGGCTTCTTTGTCTATATGGTTGGCGGCACTATTGATGATGTGTTCTTCTCTGCTCAATTGCCGACCCCGACCTTTGGTACACCGGGCATTTTATGGTCGGCATTAACACTCGCTATCATGACTTTACCAGTAGTTATTGTGTCAACCGAAGAAGGGTTAGCCCGTATTCCAAGTTCAGTACGTAATGGTTCGTTAGCACTTGGCGCGACACAAGCGGAAACCTTATGGCGGATTGTATTGCCGATGGCGAGCCCAGCTATCATGACTGGATTGATTCTTGCTGTTGCACGGGCGGCAGGGGAAGTAGCGCCATTAATGCTGGTGGGGGTAGTAAAAATGGCCCCGACCTTGCCGCTAGATATGCATTTTCCATATGTACACTTAGATAGAAAATTCATGCACTTAGGCTTTCATGTGTATGATGTTGCCTTTCAAAGTCCTAATGTTGAAGCTGCGCGCCCATTAGTGTACGCAACCTCGTTTCTATTAGTCACGGTTATTATTAGTTTAAACTTAACGGCTATTGCTATTCGTAATCACCTTCGGGAAAAATTCCGCGCTTTAGAGCAATAACCCTAAGTATCAATAAGATGAGAACAACTATGTATAACGATCGTTCGCTCTTTACTGACCGCCCACCAATGGGGTTATTTGAGCCATTAGATTTATCGCTATTAGCCGAAGATAAAACCGCATTGTCGATAGAAGGTTTAAACCTCCATTATGGTCAAACGCAGGCATTATTTGATATCAACATGCGGATTGCTAAAGGCCAAGTTACTGCATTTATTGGTCCTTCAGGGTGTGGTAAATCAACGTTATTGAGCTGTATTAATCGCATGAATGATCTGATTGATGGCTGTCATATTGACGGTAAAGTCATGCTTCATGGTCAGAATGTGTATGATAAAAAGGTTGATGTTGCAGCGCTGCGGCGTCAAGTTGGAATGGTATTTCAGCGCCCCAATCCTTTTCCTAAATCAATCTATGAAAATGTTGTTTACGGACTGCGATTGCAAGGGATCAACGATCGCCGCGTGCTTGATGATGCGGTTGAAAGTTCACTGCGTTCAGCGGCATTGTGGGATGAAGTAAAAGGGCGGTTGCATGAGAATGCATTTGGTTTGTCAGGCGGTCAGCAACAACGATTAGTGATCGCGCGGGCAATAGCGATTGAACCTGAGATTTTATTATTAGATGAGCCAACATCAGCCTTGGATCCGATATCAACCTTGACCATTGAAGAGTTGATTAATGAGCTTAAAGCAAAATATACCGTTATCATCGTCACTCATAATATGCAGCAAGCGGCGCGAGTTTCCGATCAAACCGCTTTTATGCATATGGGTGAGCTAGTGGAATATACCAGTACCAATGATATATTTACCACTCCCAAAGAAAAACGTACTGAGGATTATATTACCGGGCGTTATGGTTAAGGATCGACAGCATGTTAAATACAATTAGCCTTGGCCGTCATATTTCAGGTCAGTTCAATCATGAATTAGAAAGTATTCGAACCCATGTGTTAGCCATGGGGGGCTTGGTTGAACAGCAGTTAGCAGATAGCTTAAAAGCATTACATAAACAAAATGAAGAATTAGCTAAACGGGTGATTAGAGACGATCATAAAGTTAACGCGATGGAAGTGGCCATTGATGAAGCTTGCACGCGTATCATTGCCAAGCGTCAGCCGACCGCCAGTGATTTACGGTTAGTGATTGCGATTATTAAAACCATTACTGATTTAGAGCGTATTGGTGATGTTGCTGAAAGTATTGCAAAAGTGGCATCGGAAAATTTCACCAATAAGCAATATAACTTATTAGTTTCATTGGAATCGTTAGGCCAACACGCGGTGCGAATGTTGCATGAAACCTTAGATGCTTTTGCCCGAATGGATGTAAAAGCGGCGATTGAAGTGTATCAAGAAGATGATCGTATTGATCGTGAATATGAGGCGATCATACGCCAATTAATGACTTATATGATGGAAGATCCTAATTCAATACCGAATGTGATGAAGGTAATGTGGGCTGCGCGTTCCATTGAACGGGTGGGGGATCGCTGCCAAAATATTTGTGAATATATTATCTATTTTGTACAGGGCAAAGATATTCGCCACACTAACCCTGAAGACATTAAAAATATGCTTTAGCAACAAATATTGCTTATGTTGTAGCGACACTAAAATTAAGCGATATCGTAAAAATAAAAAGGGACGTGATGATCTTAAATAAGATGATACGTCTCGTTTTTGTTGGTGGTGGCAATGATTATCACAGCTTAAGTTGAGCCACCACTGCCGCTATATTTGCGATTCCCGTGATTGGAATGGCGAAATCGTCAATATCAGCGCTACCCATATGCGCTTGTTTTGCAACTGTAATCATATGACTTGGACGCGTGGTTTTACCCGAAAGGTGGATCTCGTTGATGCCTGTTCGAGCAATGATGTCACGCACGTTATGACTATTGACGCCCGCGCCCGCCATAATTTTCAAGTGATTACCACAGTGTTGATGCATTTGGTTAATCATACCAATACCGTCATAAGCATTGGCTTGTAAACCAGAAGTGAGAATGCGTTCACAGCCAGCCGCCATAATCGTATCAAGTGCTGCCATTGGCTCAACACATTGATCGATGGCGCGATGAAAGGTGATCCCCATTCCCTGAGCTTGTTTAACGAGACTAGTAAGAATGTCGTTATCCACTAAGCCATGTGCGGTTAATACGCCGACAACTACTCCCTGTAATCCTGCCTGTTTCGCGGCAAAAATATCTGTCAGCATTATTTCAACATCGTCACTGCTGAATAAAAAATCACCTTGGCGAGGACGGATCATCGCATAAACAGGAATGGTGGCATATTTAGCGGTGGCAGACATAAACCCAGCGCTAGGTGTGAGTCCACCGAGCGCTAACGATGAGCACAGTTCGATACGGGTTGCACCCGCTTGTTGCGCATTATGAAGCGATTCAAGATTATCGATACAAACTTCAAGTTGAATAGTCATTGATTATTAACAGTATGGTATTTAAGAGGGTATTCAGTGTAGAAGATTATTGCAGAAGGGGCGAACAGCGGTGATTGATAATGTGCGGTTGGTTGAAAATGAAATAACGAGGCAAAACGCGAGATAAAAAAGGGCCCGGTATATTCCGGGCCTCATTCTATTTTTATTTGAGCTGACTTTGGCTCTATGTAGCACTAATGCAATTCATAACACCGTGAGCATGGTGTTAGTAGGTAATTATTTTTTACCTAAGTCTGCAGTGTGCTCAGATAGGTAGTCCGCTACACCTTTTGGTGATGCGTCCATACCTGCTTTACCTTCTTCCCACTGTGCAGGACATACTTCGCCATGCTTCTGGTGGAAGTTCAATGCATCAACCATACGTAGCATTTCATCGATGTTACGACCTAATGGTAAGTCGTTAACTACTTGATGACGAACCATGCCGTCTTCATCGATAAGGAAAGAACCACGGAAAGCAACACCCGCTTCTGGATGCTCAACATCGTAAGCTTTACAGATTTCGTGCTTAATATCAGCAACTAGTGGGTATTTAACTTGACCGATACCGCCATCTTTAATAGCAGTGTTACGCCATGCGTTGTGCGAGAACTGTGAATCAATTGAAACACCAATAATTTCTACACCCTTCGCTTGGAAATCTTCAAAGCGTTTATCAAAAGCAATAAGCTCAGATGGGCATACGAAAGTGAAGTCTAGTGGGTAAAAGAAAACTACTGCTTTTTTACCTTTAGTAAATTCTGCAAAGTTGAATGTATCAACGATTTCGCCGTTACCTAGAACAGCTGCAGCAGTAAAATCTGGTGCTTGACGACCTACTAGTACCATTTTGGTGCTCCTTAAATATCGGGGTTTGCCAACCTTTTTAGGCGGGCTCCATACTTGGACGAGACAAACTATAGCTAAACTGTTAAATTGAAAAAAGCGGAATAAACAGATTAAAGTAATCGAAAAATACGATGAATAAATTTCCATCACTTAAACAGCTACATTATTTAGTTACTCTATCGGAAACACACCATTTTGGCGAAGCGGCTAAACGGTGTTTTGTGAGCCAGTCGACACTAAGCTCTGGTATTCAAAATCTTGAGATGTTACTTGACTGCCATCTTGTTGAACGGGATACAAAGGCTAAAACCTTAGTGTTTACCTCAATGGGAGAACAAGTGGTAGAAAGAGCACGAGAGTTATTAGCGTGCAGCCGCGATTTGGTAGAGCTTTCTCGTTGTTGTGGTGATGGTATGGAAGGGCCACTAAGGGTTGGTTGTATTCCTACCATAGCGCCATTTTTGCTGTGTGGTTTAGTACAGCAGGTGAATGTGCTATATCCTAAGCTCAATTTATTATTACGTGAAGATACCACTACCAACTTATTAGCAGCGCTGCAACATGGTGAAATGGATGTGTTAATTTTAGCATTACCTGTTGATATTCATGGGATGGCAAGTAAAGTTGTCGGGCGTGATGCGTTTAAGATGGTGATCAGTAAACAACAAGCATCTTCAGTAACGATGCCGCTACATTATGCCGACTTGCCTGATAAATCTGTGTTTTTATTAGAGAAAGAGCATTGTTTAACTGAGCATGCGGTATCGGCATGTCAATTGACGGCGAAAGAGAAAATTAATCCATTTACAGCCACGAGTTTACACACTGTTGTACAAATGGTTGCTAATGGCTTAGGCATGACTTTTATTCCACAGATGGCAATTAAACATGGCATCTTAGAGAACCAAAATTTGGTCGTTATTGAGCCACCAGGTAAAGATGCTTATCGTGAGATTGGTTTAGTATGGCGACCAACATCAAGCCGTACTGCCACCTTTGAAAAGTTAGGTGATATCGTTAAAAGTTTATTGTAAATCTATTTAATTGTTGCTGGTGGCATAATAAGCCTGAATTTATTCTTAATAAGACGTTGTAATATCTACGTACTTATTATGATTGTTCAGGCTTTTTTATTATCTTTAATATTGATAGTTGTTATTTTTAGTGGTTTTTAGTTGAATATGTTAATTGTTATCAAATAATTAACATATTCTATTATTGAGTGAATTATCTATAACTTACTGTTTTGTTGATTTAATATATTTCTTCTTACAAATTAGGCATTTGTTTGTATTGTTATTCGATTATTTTATTTATTTAATCCTGTTGTTTTATTCTAATTAATTGTTTATTAATCATAATGTTACAGCCAAAATGTATCGGGACATTTATCTTTAAACTATTTTCAAATAATGGCGAAAAACAGGTTTAGTGTAATTTAATTACGTAACTGCATACAAAAAAGCATTATTTTTCAATAAATCTAAATTCCGAGTTAATGGCTAAGAATATTAGGAATTAAGTATATTACATAGTGGTTATGCTTTTTTAATTAATTGAATTTAAACGATTTTTATTTTTATTTTGTAATGGAATAAATCAGTATTATTTGCATTCCAAGCAAGGTTACGGCAACGTAAACATACGCTTAAAATAATTCAACAGGAAATCATTGCTTTTGTTATTGATAAAAGTAGTGATTAAGTTACATGCTGGAGGCGCATATGATAGATACAGCCATTCAAGCAAACGATCATTCTCAGTTATTACTGCAGCACCCGTTGACGGAACAACAACAGCAAATTTTAACCACCGATGCATTATTGTTTATTGCGCAGTTAGTTGAACGTTTTGCTGAACGAGTACCGTTATTGTTAGAGGCCCGTGAATTGCAGCAATTAGCGATTGATCGTGGTCAACTACCTGACTTTTCACCGGAGACGCGTTGCATCAGAGAGTCTGAGTGGAAAATACAAAATATTCCCCATGACTTGCAAGATCGTCGCGTTGAAATTACCGGTCCTGTCGATCGTAAAATGGTGATTAACGCATTAAATGCCAATGTAAAAGTATTCATGGCTGACTTTGAAGATTCATTTTCTCCGACTTGGAATGCGATTATTGATGGTCATCAGAATCTACGTGATGCAGTTAACGGCACTATCAGTTATACCCATCCTAAAACAGGCAAGTTATATCAGCTTGATGATGATCCTGCGGTATTGATTTGTCGTGTCCGTGGTCTGCATTTACTTGAGAAAAATTTATTATGGAATGGTCAGCCTATTCCTGGCGCATTACTTGATTTTGCTTTGTATTTTTATTTGAACCACCAAGCGTTATTAGCCAAAGGCAGTGGCCCGTATTTCTATTTACCCAAATTACAATCTGCTCGAGAAGCAGCATGGTGGAGTGATGTCTTTAGTTTTACTGAAGACCAATTTGGTTTAACTCGCGGTACTATTAAAGCGACGGTATTGATTGAAACCTTACCGGCTGCGTTTGAGATGGATGAAATACTGTTCAATCTTAAAGAACATATTGTTGGGCTTAATTGTGGTCGTTGGGATTATATTTTCAGCTATATAAAAACCTTACGTAATTTCCCTGATCGTATTTTACCTGATCGCCAAGTGGTGACCATGGAAAAACCATTTCTTAATGCTTATTCACGGTTATTAGTCCGTACTTGTCATCGTCGTGGCGCATTAGCGATGGGCGGTATGGCGGCATTTATTCCCGCGAAAGATCCCAAACAACAAGCATGGGTGTTAAATAAGATTCAAACAGATAAAGCGCTTGAGGCAAATAATGGTCACGATGGCACATGGGTTGCTCATCCAGGATTAGCCGATACTGCGCGCGCTATTTTTGACGATGTACTCGATCAACGTGTTAATCAATTGAATGTTAGTCGAGAAGACGATGCGCCAATTACAGCGGCTGAATTATTAGCCCCTTGTGATGGAGAGCGAACAGAAGCGGGTATGCGACATAATATTCGAGTGGCGGTGCAATATATTGAAGCGTGGATTTCAGGTAATGGTTGTGTGCCTATCTATGGCTTGATGGAAGATGCGGCAACCGCTGAAATTGCACGAGCGTCAATTTGGCAATGGATAAAACACGGCAAGACTTTATCTAATGGTCAAGTGGTTACTAAAGCCTTATTTGCACAAATGTTGACTGAAGAAATGCAAGTGTTGCAACAAGAGTTAGGCCAAGAGCGAATTGAAAATGGACGTTTTGATGAGGCTACCTATTTAATGTCGCACTTAGCCACTAGTGATGAGTTAGACAACTTCCTGACCTTAAAAGGTTATGACTATTTAGTGTAATAACGGATTACCGCCAAGTGATTAGAGGGATATTATAATGACATTAACTCGCCAACAACAAATTGCTGCCCTAGAACAAGATTGGGCTGAAAATCCACGCTGGAAACACGTCAAGCGTACTTATACCGCAGAAGAGGTGGTTAATCTTCGTGGTTCGTTTATTCCTGAACATACTATTGCTCAACGTGGTGCTGAAAAATTATGGGAACTGGTTAATGGTAGTGCTAAAAAAGGCTATGTTAACTGTCTCGGTGCTTTGACGGGGGGACAAGCTGTTCAGCAAGCAAAAGCGGGTATTGAAGCGATTTATTTATCGGGTTGGCAAGTTGCGGCAGATAATAATACCGCCTCAGCAATGTACCCTGATCAGTCTTTATACCCAGTAGATTCAGTACCTGCGGTTGTAAAACGTATTAATAATTCGTTTCGTCGTGCAGATCAAATTCAATGGTCTAATGGTGGCTCACCCGCGGATGGGATTGACTATTTCTTGCCGATTGTCGCTGATGCAGAAGCGGGTTTTGGTGGGGTGCTAAATGCGTATGAATTAATGCGTAATATGATTGAAGCCGGTGCCGCTGGGGTTCACTTTGAAGATCAATTAGCATCAGTGAAAAAATGTGGTCATATGGGCGGTAAAGTATTAGTTCCAACCCAAGAAGCGGTGCAAAAGTTAGTGGCGGCACGTTTAGCTGCTGATGTGGCGGGAACGACAACGTTAGTGATTGCACGTACTGATGCGAATGCTGCAGACTTATTAACGTCTGATTGTGATTTATATGATAAAGATTTTATTATTGGCGATCGCTCAGCCGAAGGTTTTTATCGTGTTCGCGCGGGGATTGATCAGGCTATTTCGCGTGGTTTGGCGTATGCACCTTATGCGGATTTAATTTGGTGTGAAACCGCTAAGCCGTGTTTAGAAGAAGCGCGTAAATTTGCTGAAGCGATTCATGAGCAATACCCTGATCAGTTATTGGCTTATAACTGTTCACCGTCATTTAATTGGGAAAAGAACCTTGATGCTGAAACCATCGCTAAATTCCAACAAGAATTAGCCAACATGGGTTATAAGTACCAGTTTATTACTTTGGCAGGTATCCATAATATGTGGTTCAACATGTTTGAACTTGCTCATGCTTACGCACAGGGTGAAGGGATGCGTCATTATGTTGAAAAAGTACAACGTCCTGAATTTGAAGCGGCTGATAAAGGTTATACTTTTGTTGCCCATCAGCAAGAAGTAGGAACGGGTTACTTTGATATTATGACTAACACCATTCAAGGTGGTAATTCGTCAGTGACGGCTTTAACAGGATCAACTGAAGAAGAACAGTTTAAGTAAACGTATTATCTACGGAAATTAATCTATCGAGGGGAGCATGATGCTCCCTTTTTAGTGGTGGTTATAAGTCACGGGCTATATCGATATCACCAAGTTCATCAAGGTTGTCTTGTTCTATAGGATCTACTTCATCTTGCATCTCTAGTAACGTCACTGCAATCGCAACAAAATCACTATTTGTAATAATTCCCACCAATTGTTTATTTTCAAGCACAGGTAAACAACCGATTTGATGTTTTTGCATATACAGTGCCGCTTCTTTAAGGCCAGCATGGCTATCGACACTAAAAATATTACGGTTCATGCAATGTTCAAGTAAAGCTTCTAACGGTGAATGTGAGTGACTGGCGATAATGGATTTTAAATTAGAGTCTTGAGCGGCAAGGACATCTCGTTGAGAAATTAATCCCAGTAAGTGATGATTATCGTCAGTAATGGGGATATGACGAATAGACTGGGTTTGCATCATTTCTTTGGCATCAAATAAGGTGTCATTGCGTGACAATGTATGCGGCTTTAGTGTCATCATATCGGCAACAGTAAACATAGAAACCTCCGTCTTTTATCTAATCGCTAAGATATTATTTTGTAATTGACTCTTTTGAATGTAGCGAATTATGGAAGATTATCCCATGACAGTGGTCATAAATTTCACATGTTAGTAATGATTAAACATCATCTATTATGGCTCAATAAAGGTAACGTAGATTATTTAGGAACAATGGTGGCATCGAAAATAGGCATTAATTGCTTCGGGGTTTCGCATCTGTGGTGGAGTTAAGTATAATGTTCGCTTGCTGTTATTTAAGGCGTATTACGATGCAAGTTTCTGATTTTGATTTTGAGTTACCAGATGAGCTAATTGCTCGCTATCCACAACCTGAGCGTACCGCGAGTCGTTTGCTACATATGACAGGCAATACGGGTGAATTAGCACATAAAGGTTTTAAAGATGTGTTAGATCTGGTTGAGGCTGGGGACTTATTGGTTTTTAATAATACCCGTGTTATTCCTGCGCGTATGTATGGTCATAAAGCGTCTGGTGGTAAAATTGAAGTGTTAGTTGAGCGAATGCTGGATGATAAATCCATTCTTGCTCATGTGCGCGCATCTAAACCACCAAAGCCTGGTATGGAATTGTTACTAGGTGAGCATGGTGAGTTTTCTGCGGTAATGGTTGCTCGCCACGATACGTTATTTGAAATTCATTTTAACAGCGATAAAACCGTCTTAGAGATTTTAGATCAGGTGGGGCATATGCCATTACCACCATACATAGATCGCCCAGATGAAGATGCAGATAAAGAGCGTTACCAAACGGTTTATAACGCTAAACCTGGCGCGGTGGCTGCACCGACGGCTGGCTTGCATTTTGACGAGAAGCTGATGGCTGATCTAAAAGCGAAAGGCGTTAATTTTGCCTTTGTGACCTTGCATGTTGGCGCTGGAACATTCCAGCCAGTACGTGTTGATGATATTAACGATCACCACATGCATTCAGAATATGTTGAAGTGCCTGAAGAGGTTGTTACTGCGGTTAATGAAACCCGCGCTAATGGCGGTCGTATTATTGCGGTCGGTACGACATCTGTACGCTCACTAGAAAGTGCGGCACAAGATGCGATCAAAAAGGGTACTGAGCTAAAACCTTTCTTTGGTGACACAGACATCTTTATTTTTCCTGGATATCAGTTCCAGCTAGTAGATGTATTAATTACTAATTTCCACCTACCTGAATCGACACTGATTATGCTAGTGAGTGCATTTGCTAGTTATGAGTACACCATGAATGCTTATCATCAAGCAGTGGCTAATCAATATCGTTTCTTTAGTTATGGCGACTCGATGTTTATTACCCGTAAAAATGTGTGATATCGATAACGTTAACACTTATTAAAAATTAAGTATTTAGGCTGCTTTTTGTTACAATTGCAGCCTTTGTTGTCTCTGCTATATGATATAAATTTATTTCTATAGCATTTACAACATAATAAATACTTTTTTGCTCCAGTTTATCGTTACGGTTATTTAGAGTAACGCTAATGTTGTGAGCGACAATGGCCGTTATTAACGGCCATTATTTTTGTGGCTGATCAGGCAATAGCCTGTGGGGCTTAATCCCATGATGGGAATATCGTCAGATTGTTTCTCTGGCTTTTGGAGGTCTTGTGAAATTTGAATTAGATAAAACTCAAGGTCGCGCACGTCGCGGTCGCTTGCAGTTTGAACGTGGTACGGTGGAAACGCCAGCATTTATGCCAGTAGGTACTTACGGTACTGTTAAAGGCATGACACCTGAAGAAGTTGCAGAAACAGGTGCACAAATCATTCTTGGTAATACGTTCCACTTGTGGTTACGTCCTGGCCAAGAAGTGATGAAGATGCACGGTGACTTGCATGACTTTATGCAATGGAAAGGCCCTATCCTAACCGATTCAGGCGGCTTCCAAGTATTTAGTCTGGGTGCATTACGTAAAATCACTGAAGAGGGCGTACATTTCCGTAACCCTGTAAACGGTGACAGAATTTTCATGGACGCTGAAAAGTCGATGGAAATTCAAAAAGATCTTGGTTCTGATATCGTAATGATCTTTGACGAATGTACGCCATACCCTGCGACTCATGACGAAGCTAAGAAGTCGATGGAGATGTCTCTTCGTTGGGCTCAACGTAGTCGTAACCACTTTAATGAACTTGAAAATAAAAATGCCTTATTTGGTATTGTTCAAGGTGGTGTATATGAAGATCTACGTGATGTTTCAGTTGAAGGTTTAACCAACATTGGTTTTGATGGTTATGCGGTTGGCGGTTTGGCGGTTGGTGAACCAAAAGAAGATATGCACCGTATTCTTGAGCATACTTGTCCAAAATTACCAGCAGACAAGCCCCGTTACCTTATGGGTGTCGGCAAGCCAGAAGATCTTGTTGAAGGTGTACGTCGCGGTATCGACATGTTTGACTGTGTAATGCCGACGCGAAATGCTCGAAATGCACACTTGTTTGTGACTGGCGGTGTGATCAAGATCCGTAATGCGAAACATAAAATAGATACTACATCACTAGATCCTGAGTGTGACTGTTACACTTGTAAAAATTATTCAAAAGCGTATTTGTATCATCTAGATAAATGTAACGAAATTCTAGGTGCACGCTTAAATACAATCCATAATTTACGTTACTACCAGCGTTTGATGGCAAGTATCCGTAAAGCGATTGACGAAGATCGTTTCGATGCATTTGTAGAAGAATTCTATGCGCGTCGTGATCGTGAAGTTCCACCATTTCAAATTGTATAAATCATAATAAATCGAGGACGTTATAAATGAGCTTTTTTATCTCTCAAGCAAATGCTGCAACTGAAGGTGCATCTGCAGGTGGTTCACCATACCAGTTATTCATTATGCTGGGTCTGTTTGCTGTAATTTTTTACTTCATGATTTACCGTCCACAAGCTAAGCGTGTTAAAGAACACAAAACGCTAATGAGCTCGATGGGTAAAGGCGATGAAGTAATGACAAATGGTGGTCTTTTAGGTCGTATTACAAAGTCTTCATCTGAAAGTGATTACATTGTTATTGCGCTAAACGACAATACTGAAGTGACTATTAAAAAAGACTTCATTACCGCCGTTTTGCCAAAAGGCACAATGAAGTCTTTATAAGACTGTAAAAAACATTCGCTTTGAAGGATCATAGCAGTGCTTAACCGATACCCTCTGTGGAAGAACTTGTTAGTGTTGTTCGCGCTAATCATAGGTTTGCTTTATGCACTTCCCAACGTATACGGTGAAGATCCAGCGATTCAAATAACTGGGGCGCGTGGCGCCTCAGTTACTATGAACGCTTTGGATACTGTCACCGAAGATTTAAAAAAGAACAATATCCCCTATAAGTCAGTTGTATTTGAAAATGGCTCTATATTGGTCCGTTTTAAAGATACTGATATTCAAATTAGTGCCCGCGATATTCTTAATAGTGAGTTAGGCGACAAATATATTGTTGCACTAAATCTTGCACCCTCAACGCCCTCTTGGTTAGAAGCTATTGGTGCTACACCGATGAAGCTTGGCTTAGACTTGCGTGGTGGTGTTCATTTCCTTATGGAAGTGGATATGGATGCAGCGATGGAAAAGCTATTAGGTCAGCAAGAAGAAACATTCAGAACTGAACTACGCCAAGATAAAATTCGTTATCGTGCCATTGATAAAAGTAAAGAAACGGTTTCTATACGTTTACGTGATGCCGCTCAACTTGAGCAGGCAAAAGCAGTATTAGAGCCTCTTCATCCCGATATGATCTTTACTGAAAGTGACGCGAAAGGACGTTTTGTATTAATCGCTAGTTTCTCTGAAGCCCGCCTTCATGAAATTCGTAATTATGCTGTTGATCAAAATATTACGATTTTACGTAACCGTGTTAATGAATTAGGCGTTGCCGAACCATTAGTACAACGCCAAGGTGCTAACCGGATTGTGGTTGAGCTACCGGGTGTTCAAGATACTGCGCGTGCTAAAGAAATTTTAGGCGCAACAGCAACGCTTGAGTTCCGTGAAGTTGATAGTAATGCTGATCTTGCGGCCGCTGCTGCGGGACGAATTCCTGCGGGCAGTGAAGTTAAGATGACCCGTGATGGTCGTCCTGCGGTATTGAAAAAGCGTATTATTCTGGCGGGTTCTCATATTACAGATGCAACATCAAGTGCTGATGAATATGGACGTCCTCAGGTGAATATTTCGCTTGATACCGAAGGCGGTAGCAAAATGACGGCGTTCTCACGTAATAACGTTGGCAAATTAATGGCCACCATATTTACTGAGTACAAAGACAGCGGTAATCGTAGCTCTGAAGGTAAAGTCATTCTTGAAAAACACGAAGAAGTGATTAACCAAGCGACCATTCAAACGGCACTTGGACGTAACTTCCGTATTACAGGTATTGATTCACAGCCAGAAGCGCACAACCTTGCATTGTTATTACGTGCAGGTGCGTTGATTGCACCGATTTCAATTGTTGAAGAGCGCACCATTGGTCCATCTATGGGTCAACAGAATATCGATATGGGTATTCAGGCGTGTATCTGGGGCATGGTCGCTGTAATGCTATTTACCTTATTGTATTACCGTGGTTTTGGTTTGATCGCGAACTTAGCATTGATGATGAACCTAGTGTTAATTATTGGCATAATGTCGATGATCCCTGGTGCAACCATGACGTTGCCAGGTATTGCCGGGATTGTATTAACCGTGGGTATGGCCGTTGATGCTAACGTGCTTATCTTTGAACGTATTCGTGAAGAGTTACGTGATGGGCGAAGTCCTCAGCAAGCGATTCAACAAGGTTATGCCAATGCGTTTAGTACCATTGCTGATGCCAATATCACCACCTTAATGACAGCGATTATTTTGTTTGCTGTTGGCACAGGTGCAATTAAAGGTTTTGCAGTGACATTATCGATCGGTATTTTGACGTCGATGTTTACTGCGATTGTCGGTACTCGTGCTGTCGTTAACTTAGTCTATGGCGGCAAACGCGTAGATAAGTTGTCAATTTAGGAGGACGCATAAATGAAACAATTATTGAATACAGATAAAGTTACTGACTTTATGCGTTGGTCAAAGTTAGCGTTTATTTTCTCGTTAATGATGATTATTGCTTCTATTGCGACAATATCAACCAAAGGATTGAATTGGGGCTTAGACTTTACTGGCGGTACGCTAATTGAAGTGAGCTTTAAAAATCCGGCGGATTTACCATTAATTCGAGAATCATTAGCAGAGTCAGGTTTTGGCGATGCAATTGTGCAGAATTTTGGTACTGCACGCGATGTTATGGTACGACTACAACCTCGTGATGGTATTAAAGGCGAAGTTCTGGGCAACCAGATCATTGATGCTTTAAAAACCGGAACCGGTCAGCAAGTTGAAATGCGCCGAGTGGAATTTGTTGGTCCTAATGTGGGCGATGAATTGGCAGAAGCGGGTGGCTTAGCAATTTTAATTGCACTACTTTGTATTCTACTTTATGTCTCGGTGCGTTTTGAATGGCGTCTAGCAGCTGGTGCGGTGTTATCGTTAGCACACGACATTATCATTACCGTTGGTATTTTTTCGATATTACAAATTGAAGTTGATTTAACTATTGTGGCAGCATTGCTAACAGTAGTGGGTTACTCACTTAACGATACCATCGTGGTGTTTGACCGTATTCGAGAAAACTTCCGTAAGATGCGTAAGCAAACGGCTGGAGAAATTATGAACTGTTCACTTTCTCAAACATTAAGTCGAACATTAATTACTTCCAGTACCACCTTGTTTGTTGTGATTGCCTTGTTCTTAAAAGGCGGTGCGATGATTCAAGGTTTTGCATTAGCTTTATTGCTGGGTATTACTATCGGTACGTATTCTTCAATCTATGTGGCATCCGCGTTAGCGCTTAAATTGGGTATTACCCGAGAGCACTTAATGCCAACGCCAATCGATAAAGAAGGCGAAGAACTTGATGCGATGCCTTAACAATAACGCATAAATAGGTGTTGGAATAAACCTCTAAATAGACGGAGTCTTCGGGCTCCGTTTTTTTATGTGGAAAGAATAATAATTGTAATAACCATATGATTTAATTTTATATATTTTTTCATTGCGTTTAACGTGAGGTTATCAATAAAAGAGGGATTTGAATGAAAATTTGGGGTGAAAAGAGTCACGAGTAGAAAGTGTGTGGGTATTTGTGGATAAGGCGAAATAACACAGAGGTTGATGATGTTGATAGAAACAAAAACGCCCTGCTGGTGGAAATCAGCAGGGCGTTTTTATTTGCGGGTAGTAATCAAAGATTACTTAGCCAGAGCATCGCTACCGAATTCACGGATTTTAGCAAGCATTGGCTTAACTACACGTGCGTTACCAGCAACAATGTTGCCAGATACTAGGTAGTTAGTGTTACCCGTAAAGTCAGCACAGATAGCACCAGCTTCACGCGCGATTAATTCACCAGCAGCAAGTTCCCAAGGCTTTTGGCCTAGTTTGAACACACCATCAACACGGCCAGCAGCTAGGTAACAAAGATCCAATGCAGTACAACCTGATTGACGCATGTCATCACATTCTACAAATAAAGCATTTTGGATTTTTAGGTAGCTTTCAGCGTGTTGCTTAGCAGCAAAAGGAAGACCAGTTGCTAAAACAGTACCTGTTAGATCACGAGGCTGTGTTACACGTAGGCGAAGGCTGTTAAGTTGCGCGCCTGAACCACGAGTAGCTGTGAATAGTTCGTTACGAGCTGGGTCGTAAACTGCAGCAACTTCTGTACGGCCACGCATACGTAGAGCGATAGAAATTGCATAGTGAGGGTAACCGCGAACAAAGTTCATGGTGCCATCCACTGGGTCAATAATCCACTGACACTCTTTGTCACGTCCTTCTTTCGTACCAGACTCAGCTGCAAGAATACAGTGTTCAGGGTAAGATTTACGGATTGTCTCGATGATGATAGCTTCTGCTTCAAGATCGATATTGGTAACAACATCATTACCTTTATTAGCAACCTCAATAGATTGAGGTTTTTCTAGAGATTTAATGACATGGTCACCAGCCTTTCGCACAGCGCGAATGGCAATATTAAGCATCGGATGCATAGGATTTTCCCAACGGATGTTAAAGAACATAAAAAGCGGCGGCGAGTATAACAGAGCTATAAAAAAAAGGAAGTGGTTATTTTTTCGACATTAGCGGATGTGGAAAAAACGAAAATAGCGCAATTTTATTTATTGATGGAAGTAATAGGTAATAACGTTCATCAAATAGACATGTTTTCTTCATTTTTGTGATGGCTGTGCTACTATCTCTGAGCGTTAAATTAGACTGGAATATAGCAACATCATGTTAGATAAAATTCGCGTTGTCCTCATCGGCACGTCACACCCTGGAAATATCGGTTCAGCTGCTCGCGCAATGAAAGTAATGGGGTTAACCAACCTTGTTCTTGTTGATCCCGCGTGCGAAATTGATAGTCATACAATTGCTTTAGCGGCAGGTGCTGCAGATGTAGTTGAGAACGCTAAGATTGTAAAAACATTAGATGAAGCCGTTGCTGATTGCGGTTTAGTTGTTGGTTCAAGTGCACGTTCTCGCACTTTAGAATGGCCACAATTAGATCCACGTGAAAATGGCATTAAAGTGGTCGCTGAATCAGAGCAGCATCCAGTAGCCATTTTATTTGGTCGTGAACGTATCGGCCTCACAAATGAAGAATTACAAAAATGTCATTGCCATGTTTATATTCCGGCAAATCCTGAATATAGCTCATTGAATTTAGCAATGGCAGTACAAACAATAACTTATGAAGTTCGTATGGCGTATCTTAATGCGACTAAGCATCAATCAACTCAAGTTGTTGATGAATATCCGCGCGCCAATGAGCTTGAAATGTTTTACCAACATCTTGAAAAAGTAACCAGTCAAACTCGGTTTATTAATAAAAACCATCCTGGCATGGTGATGGTGAAATTGCGCCGTATGTTTACTCGTGCTCGCCCTGAGCAACAAGAGTTAAACATTTTACGTGGCATTTTATCATCAATAGAAAAGACAATTGAAACCTTAGAAAAGAACAATAAATAACAGTGGTCGCAAGTTAGCGAAAGACTCATTGTTTTAGTGGGTTAAATACTTGACCGATTTAGTCAGGTATGAGAGACTACTTGTATACATTCAAGTAGGTAGCCATGTTATGAAGTTGACTTCAAAAGGAAGATACGCTGTGACTGCAATGCTAGATGTAGCATTGCACTCACATAATGGACCAGTACCGTTGGCTGATATTTCAGAACGTCAAGGGATCTCACTGTCCTACCTAGAACAACTATTTTCGCGTCTTCGTAAAGCGGGCTTGGTAACAAGTGTCCGTGGTCCTGGTGGTGGTTACCGCTTGGGTGAAGATGCCAGCAATATCGCTGTCGGTATGGTTATCGCTGCGGTTGATGAATCAGTTGATGCAACTAAGTGCCAAGGGAAAGGCGGCTGCCAAGGCGGAGTACGCTGTTTAACTCACACTCTATGGCATGATTTAAGTGATCGTATCAGCGGATTTTTGAATAACATCACTCTTGGTGAGTTGATGAAGGATAATGATGTACAAGTTATTGCTGATCGTCAGGATGTAATTCTACGCAGTAATAATCAACCATCATTTGCAAATAAAAAATCACACGACAGCGCCCCTATCGGTGTCGATGTCCGCTCCTAGAGACCAGACGTTCGTGTTTTCGGAGAAGAAAATGAAACTGCCAATATATTTTGATTACTCTGCAACTTGCCCGGTAGATCCTCGTGTTGCTGAGAAAATGGTTCAGTGTTTAACTATGGATGGTACGTTTGGTAATCCAGCGTCACGTTCACATCGTTATGGCTGGCAAGCTGAAGAAGCAGTTGATGCTGCTCGTGAGTATATTGCCGAGTTAGTTAATGCTGATCCACGTGAAATTGTCTTTACATCAGGTGCGACTGAGTCTGATAACCTTGCCATTAAAGGTGCTGCGCATTTCTATCACAAGAAAGGCAAGCATGTTATTACGTGTAAAACTGAGCACAAAGCGGTTCTTGACCCATGTCGTCAATTAGAGCGTGAAGGTTATGAGGTAACTTACCTTGAGCCTGAATCAAATGGTCTTGTTGATTTAGCAAAACTACGCGACGCAATGCGTGAAGATACTGTGCTGGTTTCTATTATGCATGTGAATAATGAAATTGGTGTTATTCAAGATATTGCAGCAATTGGTGAACTTTGTCGTGAAAACAAGACTGTTTTCCATGTTGATGCGGCACAATCAGCGGGTAAATTACCGATTGATGTGCAAACAACGAAAGTTGATTTAATTTCATTTTCAGCGCATAAAATTTACGGTCCTAAAGGTATTGGTGCACTGTATGTGCGTCGTAAGCCTCGTATTCGTCTTGAAGCACAAATGCACGGTGGCGGCCATGAACGTGGTTTCCGCTCTGGTACTTTACCGACTCACCAAATTGTCGGTATGGGCGAAGCATTCCGCATCGCTAAGCTTGAGATGGCACACGATTACCAACACGCTGTTGATATGCGTGAGCGTCTACTAAAAGGCCTTGAAGGCATCGAAGAGATGTCAATCAATGGTGATATGGAACACCGCATTCCGACTAATCTAAATATTAGTTTTGCGTTTGTTGAAGGCGAGTCATTGCTAATGGCATTGAAAGATCTTGCTGTATCATCAGGTTCTGCATGTACATCAGCGAGCTTAGAGCCATCATATGTATTACGTGCATTAGGCCTTAATGATGAACTAGCACATAGTTCAATTCGTTTCTCTTTTGGTCGTTTTACTACCGCTGAAGAAATTGATTATGCTGTTGTTCAAATTAAACAAGCAGTAGATAAGCTACGTGCAATGTCACCTCTTTGGGATATGTTCAAAGACGGCATTGATTTAAATACAGTTGAGTGGGCACACCACTAATCTGCGGTTAGACATTATTCGAGGAAATTTATCATGGCATATAGTGAAAAAGTCATCGATCATTATGAAAATCCGCGTAACGTGGGTTCATTTGACAACGACGATAAAAGCATTGGTAGCGGTATGGTGGGTGCACCAGCCTGTGGCGATGTAATGAAGCTTCAGATTAAAGTATCTGAAGATGGCATTATTGAAGATGCAAAGTTTAAAACATATGGTTGTGGTTCTGCTATCGCATCAAGTTCACTGATCACCGAATGGGTGAAAGGTAAAACATTAGACGAAGCAGCATCAATCAAGAACTCTGCGATTGCAGAAGAGCTTGAGTTACCACCGGTTAAAGTTCACTGTTCAATTCTTGCAGAAGATGCAATTAAAGCAGCAGTTAGCGATTATAAAAAGAAACACGAACAAAAATAATTTCTGAGGTTTGAAGTATGGCCATTACTATCACTGAAGCGGCAGCTAGTCGCGTATCGACTTTTTTAGCTAATCGAGGCAAAGGCATTGGTTTACGCCTCGGGGTTCGCACTTCAGGGTGTTCGGGTATGGCGTATATCCTTGAGTTCGTCGATGATCTTGACGAAGGGGATCAAGTCTTTGAAGAGCAAGGTGTAAAGATTATTGTTGATGCCAAAAGCATGGTTTACCTTGATGGTACTGAGCTTGATTTCGCCAAAGAAGGCCTTAATGAAGGTTTTCAATTTAATAACCCTAACGTGTCGAGCGAATGTGGTTGTGGTGAAAGCTTCAACGTATAATTGCTTATAGCGTTTTATTAAACCTGGCTGCTGGCCGCCATTATGGCGAGTGAGTTGTCAGGTTTATTTTTTATCTCTGGTTGCGATTATGAATCATTTCGAATTATTTGGATTACCGTTTCAATTTGATGTTGATGGCGGTTTATTAGCAACACAATTCCGTGAGTTACAGCGTCGATTCCATCCTGATAACTTTGCAACTGCATCTGAGCGTGACCGATTATTATCGGTACAAAAAGCAGCTCAGATTAATGATGCCTTTCAAACGTTAAAAAATCCTGTCTCTCGTGCTGAATATATGCTTGCTGAACGCGATGAAGATATTCGTGGAGAGCAAAAGACCCTCCAAGACATGGATTTCTTGATGCAGCAAATGGAACTGCGCGAAGCACTCGAAGTTATTTCTGATTCAGCTAATCCTGAAGCGGCTTTGTTTGATTTTGAACAACAGGCCACTGCTATGTATAAGGCAAAGTTGGATCAATTGGCCGAGTTATTGAGCCAAGAAAATTGGAGTGAAGCTGCTGACGCAGTACGTAAGTTAAAGTTTATTGTTAAGTTGCGTGATGAAGTCGAACGTCTTGAAGAATCATTATTCGACTAATCAGCACTTGCGTTATTTAGACAGGAACGATAATGGCATTTTTACAGATTTCCGAACCCGGTCAAAGTGCAGCACCGCATCAACAAAAATTAGCGGTTGGCATTGATTTAGGGACGACAAACTCATTAGTAGCTACCGTTCGTAGCGGCGTTGCAGAAACATTGAAAGATGCTGAAGGACGTTCAATTTTACCCTCAGTGGTTCATTATGCTGAGAAGCATATAATTACCGGTGACGCTGCACGTGCGTATGCACAACGGGATCCTGTCAATACGATCCTATCGGTAAAGCGTCTGATGGGACGTTCATTGGTTGATATTGAGCAGCGTTATCCGCAATTACCTTATCAATTTACCGCATCAGTAAATGGTTTACCTCAGCTTGTTACCCGTCAGGGAACGATGAACCCAGTGCAGGTATCGGCTGAAATTTTAAAATCATTAAGTCAGCGTGCAGTAGAAAGTTTAGGTGGTGACCTTGAAGGGGTTGTGATCACCGTTCCTGCTTATTTTGATGATGCACAACGTGCGGGCACCAAAGATGCCGCTAAGTTAGCGAATCTAAATGTTTTGCGCTTACTTAATGAACCAACAGCTGCCGCTATTGCTTATGGTCTCGATTCGGGTCAAGAAGGTGTTATTGCTGTTTATGATCTTGGTGGCGGTACGTTTGATATCTCGATTTTACGTCTATCAAAAGGCGTATTTGAAGTGCTTGCGACCGGTGGTGATTCTGCATTAGGCGGTGATGATTTTGATCAGCTGATTGCTGACTGGGTCTTACTTCAAGCGGAATTAGTCGAGACACTAACCCCACAACAACGCCGTGAATTACAAGATGCTGCTCAACAAGCGAAAGTGGCATTGAGTGATGCTGATAGCGTGACAATGAATGTATTAGGTTGGCAGGGTGAAATTACTCGTGACCAATTCAATGCGTTAGTTACGCCATTAATAAAGAAAACATTATTTTCCTGTCGTCGCGCATTAAAAGATGCAGATATCACTATTGATGATGTGATTGAAACAGTCATGGTTGGCGGTTCAACTCGTGTCCCGTTAGTTCGTGAATTGGTGGGAACCTTCTTTGGTAAAACGCCATTAACCACTATCGATCCTGATCAAGTGGTTGCTATCGGTGCTGCTATTCAAGCCGATATTCTGGTGGGTAATAAACCCGATGCAGATATGTTGCTATTAGATGTGATTCCATTGTCGTTAGGCATTGAAACCATGGGTGGCATGATCGAAAAAATTATTCCACGTAATACCACGCTACCTGTTGCTCGCGCACAAGAATTTACTACGTTCAAAGATGGTCAAACAGCAATGTCTGTTCACATCGTTCAAGGTGAGCGTGAGATGGTGAGCGATTGCCGCTCATTAGCTCGATTTACTTTACGTGGTATTCCACCAATGGCCGCTGGAGCCGCACATATTCGTGTGACTTACCAAGTTGATGCTGATGGCTTATTGTCGGTAATGGCAATGGAAAAAAGCAGTGGTGTACAATCATCGATTCAAGTGAAGCCATCTTATGGTCTTTCTGATGATGAAATTGCAACTATGCTCCGCGATTCAATGACATTTGCTCAAGATGACAAAGATGCACGTGCATTAGCGGAACAACAAGTAGAAGCCGATCGTGTACTTGAAGCGCTAATTGCTGCGTTAACAGTAGACGGTGAAACCTTGTTAACGGCTCAAGAACGCGAAGAATTAGAAACTGTAATGATGGAACTGGTTCAATTACGTCAGAGTGGCGACGCTCGTACCATTGAAGCCGGAATTAAGAAAACTGATAAGGCCAGCCAAGAATTTGCGTCACGTCGAATGGATCAATCTATTCGTCAAGCGTTAGCTGGTCAGTCTATTGATGAGGTTTAGGCATGCCTAAGATTATAATTTTACCTAATGAAGAACATTGTCCAGAAGGCGCAATTTTAGAAGCGCAACCTGGCGAAACTATCCTAGATGTTGCATTGCGCAATGGTATTGAAATTGAGCATGCGTGTGAAAAATCTTGTGCGTGTACTACCTGCCATGTTGTCGTTCGTGAAGGGTTTGATTCTCTTAAAGAGAGTGATGAACTTGAAGATGACATGCTAGATAAAGCATGGGGACTTGAGCCTGAATCTCGTCTAAGTTGTCAGGCACGGGTTGCTAATGAGGATTTAGTGGTTGATATTCCACGCTATACCGTCAATCTTGCTTCTGAAGCCCAATAATTAACTATTAAGATAGGTCGCCATGATGGTGGCCTATTTTTTTACCTATTAATTAAGGTTATAGCCACTTATTCGAGTTGCGGTTAGATTATTATTTTCTATTCAAAAATTGAGGATTTATTATGAGTTTACAATGGATTGATTCACGTGATATTGCCATTGAATTGATTGAACTATATCCGACAGTTGATCCAACCCAAGTGCGGTTTACCGATCTAAGAGATTGGATCATCGCTCTGGATGAATTTGACGATGAAATCGATCACTGTAATGAGAAAATTTTAGAAGCAGTGCAAATGTGCTGGATTGATGAACAATAATTGCAACCACTAAAAAGCCTGTTTTATTGTTGCCTCGCAAGGGTGATGGGCATAGTCTTATTAGTTATAAAAAATAGTATAACAATGACGCAGTAATCAGCTTTATTTAATGGCTTTGGCTGTGTGGTATTTATCAAGGAGTTTATCAATGTCTACCATGATGTCAGTATTTCTTTCTCATCACGTTGCGGATAGTCACTGGGGTGCAAATGCACTAGTGAGTTTTAATGCCGAAGGAACCATCATTCATGTCACTGCTAGCGATATGTTAGGTGATATTCAACGTGCAGGCCGTCGTTTAGATTCACAAGGCATTAAGCAGGTTACCCTGACAGGATCAGAGTGGGATCTCGCTGCGATTTGGGCATTCTTACAAGGTTACCGTAATCCTAAAGTTGATAATAATGTGACTTGGGAAGCGTTGAATGAAGCCGGTGAGGCTGAGCTACAAGCACGCATTAAAACCATTCATTGGGTGTGTGATATTATCAATCAACCTGCTGATGTGGTTGCGCCTTCACAACTTGCAGCTCGTGCTGCTGAGTTTATTAAGTCATTAGCACCTGAATATGTGACGTATAAAATCATTAAAGGTAATGACCTATTGGATGAAGGCTGGAATGGCATTCATGCTGTCGGTCGTGGTTCAGATCACCGTCCAGCGATGCTACGTTTAGATTACAATCCTACTGGTGATGTTGATGCGCCAGTTTTTGCTTGTATTGTTGGTAAAGGTATTACTTTTGATTCAGGCGGTTATAGCATTAAGCCTTCTGCGGGTATGGCAACAATGAAAGCCGATATGGGTGGCGCAGCATTAGCTACGGGTGGTTTAGCATTGGCAATGGCGCGTGGACTTAATAAGCGGATTAAATTAGTTCTATGCTGTGCTGAAAATATGATTTCAGGCCGTGCATTAAAATTAGGCGATATCATTAAATATAAAAATGGTAAAACCGTTGAAGTGTTAAATACTGATGCCGAAGGACGATTAGTACTAGCTGATGGTCTGATGTATGCCAATAGCCAACACCCTGAGTTGATCATTGATTGTGCGACATTAACAGGCTCTGCAAAAATGGCGTTAGGTAATGACTACCATGCATTATTGAGTTTCGATCCTATCTTATCTCGTCAGGCATTAGCAGCGGCTGAACATGAAGGTGAAGGTATGTGGCCACTGCCTTTAGCTGAGATTCATCGTAAAATGTTACCCTCAAATTTTGCTGATTTAGCCAATATTTCTAATGGTGATTTTATGCCAGGAGCAAGTACTGCTGCGGCATTCTTGTCATATTTTGTTGATGATTATCAGCAAGGCTGGATGCATATTGATGCCAGTGGTACTTACCGTAAGAGCGGTAATGATCAGTGGGCGGCAGGCGCAACAGGTATGGGTGTTAAAACCTTAGCCCGTATTCTCGCTCAATAATATATAGCAATAATAGTAAGCCTTCTTAATGATTTTGTTTCTAGTTAAAATCGTATAAGAGGGCTTTTTTTATATTTAAATTATGTCAATTTAAATATATAGACTATAAATAAAACAAGAGGTTATCAATAATGTTGATAATAAATTTATCTAACCTACCCGCAAGTGCGCCTTGGGGCGTTAATGCCTTGATTAGTTACCAAGCTGAGAGTGTCACAGTGCATTATGACGATGCCTTTAGTTTACGTCGTATTCAACAGGCGGGTCGTCAACTTCAAGCGCAAGGTGTTGATTCAGTTAATTTAAGTGGTGATGGTTGGAATTATGAACGTCAATGGGCATTTTATTGTGGTTTTGCCGCCACAATGGAAACCGTTATCATTAAATGGGCGTCAATTGATGAAGACGAGCTTGAATTGTTAAATGCCCGTCGGCATAGTCATGATTGGGCGCGAAAGATTATCAATGCAGGCCCTGATACAGTATATCCACAACAATTAGCTAAAGCCGCCGTAAGTTTTTTAACAGAAATTGGTGGTGAACATATTAGTGCTCAAATGATTATTGGGGATGAATTACTTGCTGATGGTTGGATTGGCATCCACAGTGTTGGTCGTGGTAGCCAGCATCCACCGGTATTGTTGGAAGTTGATTATAACCCAACTGCAGATCCTGATGCGCCAATCAGTGCTTGTTTAGTGGGTAAAGGCATCACCTTTGATTCAGGCGGTTATAGCTTAAAACCGAGTGCGGGCATGGTCAGTATGAAGTGCGATATGGGTGGCGCGGCAACAGTTACTGCTGCATTAGGGTATGCCATTGCACAAGGTTTAACACAGCGGGTAAAACTTATTCTTTGTTGTGCTGAAAATATGGTTTCAGGCGATGCTTATAAGCTTGGTGATGTGCTAACGTACAGCAATGGGGTATCGGTTGAAATTGTGAATACTGATGCTGAAGGTCGATTAGTGCTAGCGGACGGCTTGTTATTAGCCTCAGCCACTAAAGCACCATTAATTATTGATGCAGCGACGTTAACGGGGGCGGCAATGATGGCGGTTGGTAGTGACTACAATGCCATTTTTGGGTTTGATAAAGCATTATTAGCCCGCGCACAACAGTTATCTGAATTGGTTAATGAGCCTGCATGGCCATTGCCGCTTGAAAAATGGCATCAAGATTACTGTCCGTCTGCGTTTGCAGATACCGCTAATAGTCGTGTTCAAAAAGGCGGTGGTATGGGCGGTGCATCTAATGCTGCAGGTTTTTTATCGCGCTTTGTCGATACCGATAATAGCGGTTGGATTCATTTCGATCTGGCTGCATGTTATCGTGATAGTGCAGATCCTCGTTGGGCGGTCGGTGCAACGGGCTTAGGTATTGCAAATATTGCAGGATTATTATTGTAAGTAATGATGCTTATCAGTGGCTACTAAGTAAATGGACGGCAACTAGACTCAAAAGGAAATTATAATAATGACAATAGAAAAAACGTTTTCAATCGTAAAGCCGGATGCTGTTAAACGAAATTTAATTGGCGCTATTTATCAACGTTTCGAAAATGCAGGTTTGAAAATTGTAGCGGCTAAAATGTTGCAGTTGACGAAAATTCAAGCTCAAGGATTTTATGCTGAGCATGAAGGTAAACCTTTCTTTGATGAATTAGTCGATTTTATGATCTCTGGCCCTGTGATGGTGCAAGTGCTTGAAGGGGAGAATGCGATTGTTCGTTATCGAGAATTGATGGGTAAAACGAATCCACAAGAAGCGGCATGTGGCACTATTCGTGCTGATTTTGCGATTAGTTTGCGTTACAACTCTGTTCATGGCTCTGATAGTCCAATATCGGCAGAACGTGAGATTGGCTACTTTTTTGCTGCTGATGAGCTATGTCCTCGCAGTGAATGATTGCGAATCGACAAAAAAACAATAAAAACCAAATACTAAAGGGAG
>NZ_WMDN01000022.1:0-61191 GCF_021236965.1 Photobacterium carnosum
TAGATAGTAAATTTCAGAAAGATTATGGTAAAGATCATCCCGCAGATCAGCTTAAGCAGTATCTTGCTAATAAAGAACATTCAGGTGATGTAAGTAAGGTTCTTACTTCAGATATAAATCATTTCATTGCTGATCATTTAGATAAATTTGGTAACAATGAATATGGCGGTAATGATCATCTCAGTGGTGGTAAAGGCCATGATATTCTTATTGGTGACGGTGGTAATGATACTTTAAATGGTGGTCTTGGTAATGATTTACTAGATGGTGGTTTTGGTAATGATAATTTATCAGGAGGAGAGGGTAAGGATATCTTCTTATGGTCAGAAAATAATTTTGGTACCGATGTTAAACCAGCGACTGACACTATCATGGATTTTGAAAAAGGTATTGATACTATTGCGTTAGGTGATTCATTACACGTAAAAAACATTCAGTCTTTAGATGATCTGAATAATCATTTGAATATTGTTGAGCAACAAGACAATACTGAAATTCAGATTTTTGATGATCACCATAAAGTGGTTCAAAACATCATTTTGAACGGCGTCAGCTATAATGATCTCTTTGGTGATAATTCACTCAATATGAGCAATGAAGATAAGCTCGGATCGTTACTTAATAACGGTAATCTTAAGTTGAGCGATAACTTTGGTAATCAACAAGATAATACTTTAGTTGCTGATAAACAAGGTGAATCATTATTTGGTTTTGATGGTCATGATATTCTAGTTGCTGGACAAGGTAATGATATTTTAACGGGTGGTAATGGTAGCGATATGTTTACATGGCATGATACGTCGCTTTCTACTGTGTCTAATACTGATACCATTACTGATTTTGAGCTAGGTAAGGATAAGATCGACATTAGAGATCTTTTATCAACTGAAAACGATAATTCTCAATCTGATATGAATTTGTTATTAGATAATGTGAAAGCTAGCGCCGATGATAGAGGAAATATTACACTGAATGTGGATCATGGAAAGCAGCATATTGTGTTAGAAAACATTAATCCACAGCATGACTTGGGTTTAGCTGATGGCGTATCTTCTGCAGATATTGTGTCATCTTTGTTTAACCATAATGCATTTCAAGTTGATAATAACCACTAACATTAATTAAACTGAGAGAAGCAGCTTTAACGAGCTGCTTTTTTTGATCAAATTAAAGAGAAAATAGTGATGATAAAAGGGTTAATTGGCGGTTTACTGTTATTAAGTTCAAGTACTGTGTATGCACAAAGTTGTCCTGTTGATGTGCCTAACCCTATTCATATTGATAAAGGCAGTGTGTCTGTTTATGAAGCAGGAAAGCCTAAGTTATTGATTGATGATAACAATAATTTATTTATTAATGGTCAACAGGTTGATCTTAATGCGATGCAACAAAAAGCGTTAACAGCATACAGTGATAATATGCAAACCTATTTGCCGCAGATGGCAGCGTTAGCCCAACAAGGGACAGGCTTAGCTTTAGCGGTTTTAAAAGATGTATCTAGTAGCTTTGATTCACAAGCGGCTTTTGCAAAAGTACAGACACTCGTTAATCAATTGAGTAAGCAAGCCCAACAAAAATTTCATAATCAACAGGGTGAGTTTGTAATGCCTGCTGATGTATTTAGTAGCATGGATACGACGTGGAAAACTGAATTTGAAAATGCAATGCAACAAGTGACCGTCGAATCGATCTCAAGTGTATTAGCAGCACTGGCTGATGAAATGAAAAATGGCGATGTAGATTTTAGTCAGATGCAGACGAAATTTTCACAGCTAAAGACCCAGATCACCGATACCGTGACTCAGCATAGTGGTGAAATGAAAGTGAAAGCCAATGATTTGTGCGGTTCAATTGAAGGGTTAGCAAAGCAAGAACAACAACTTCAACAAATAATTCCACAGTTACAAAATATACCTATGTTTAAAATGTAATTATTGTTCAATATAAGACACTATTAAAAATAGCACTATTAGGTGCTATTTTTATTAGTATTAACACCTACACTTGATAGAGGAGGTTGCAGTGTAAGGGTCGTTGGCTATCTATATATTTTTACTAGTTAAAGTCAAAGGAGTGCAGAATGTTTAAGTTATTGGTTATTTTTGGATTACTAGCTTTTGCTTATTGGGTTATTCGTTATTTATCAAAATCGCAGCAAAACCAGATTGTAACGGGATTAGTGGCCGTATTAGGCTCTGCTGCGATCATTTTTATTGGCTTTGAACTGTTTCGTTAGAGCAAATCCGTTAATGCAACACCGATGCCCAGTCGTTGTTGTTTGTGATTGTAATCAATTAGGTTCTCACCATAACCCGTTGAATATTTAGTATATCCTCGCAACTTACCCCATAAAGGGAAGGTCATACCAAGTTCACCATAACCTTTGTTAGTCGAAAAATTTTGACGACCAGTAAAACTAAATTCGTAATCTTGCCACTTATAAACAGCATTAACTTCATAATGTCCCATAAAATCAATGATATCTGGATTATCGTCTCCTTTGGGAGATGCTGGGTTGTCTTTTTTATCTTCAGGAATTCGCCACCAAGGGCGTAGTGATAATACGAAATTCCCTTTTTCAACAATCAAATCAGTATAGACCCGGTTCCAGCTACGAGATAACCCTTGAGTACGGCCATTTGATTGATGTTCTATGCCTAACGTTATCCACGTATTGGCTTCAAAAGGTGTCCAAGGGGTTGGTGCGAGGTAAAATAGTTCAGGGCGATAGTTGGTTTCTCTAAATGGACGTGAGATATCCTCAGCATACAGTTGCCAATATGATTTCAATGTAAACGCTGCAAATAAACCATCATTGTGAATAAATAAATCGTCATAATTTAATGGTGTTTTAAAACTGATTTGAAATTCTGCTTCAGCATTCTTCATTTTACCGCCCCATTGACTGTCCTTATAAGCAGAGTTGTTAATGCTGTCAGTCATTACGATCGGTAATAAATAATTCATACGATGAGGCGTGATAACAAAGGGGTTTAATGCGTTGTCACGTTCATCTTGCAAACGTTGAGACATAAGTGATGGTTGTGATGGTGTTGTTATATGGATAGTTTTCGCAATATTATCAGAACACTGTGCACGAATGTCATTCAATGTCAGCATGCCATTTTTAGTTTTTACAGCATTGAGTAGGCAAGTATCATAATCTGGAGATGTACTAGCAATGGCAGTACTTGCAATGAATAATGAAGAAGTAAAGCAAACCGTATAAATACATCTCACAATGATCAGTTATCCCTAAAAAATTGAAAATAGACGTTGCTAATGAATTGTGTCTTTTATATTACGATTAGTGTACCTAATTAATCATTCAAATGAATAACATTAAGTTGAGTATTTGTAAAAAAAAACGCCGTCTTAAAAAAGACGGCGTTTATTATTAAATCATTAGTGTTTTATATTCAGTGCTCATTATGCACCAGTACGACTGCGCGTTGGCTTTCCATTTGGTCGTTGACCACTAGGTTTGCCATTACGATTCGCTGGGTGGCCACTTGCTTGAGTGGGTTTGCCATTACGATTATTACTCGTATTGGTCGTGTTATTATTGCTGCCACCACGATTGCTGTTTGTGCTCGTTTGTGCCGTTCCGCCATTACGAGAGCCGCTTGCTTGAGGTTTGCCATTACTAGCCGGCTTACCATTGCGGTTACTCTGAGGGCGTTTACCATCAGTGCGAATATCAGGTTGATTTGGGTTCTTGGTTGCAAAACGTTTAGAACCATGACGACCTGAACCACGACGCTCGGCTGGCGTCATTTCTGCTTCACTGCCAGCTTCTGGCACTAAACAGTTAGGACGATTACCGATGAGATACTTTTTACCCATGGTAATTAACGCATCACGGATAAGAGGCCAGTTTAGTGGATCGTGGTAACGTAAGAGCGCTTTATGAAGGCGGCGTTGACGTTCACCTTTAGCGACAAATAAATCTTCACGGCCTTTGTACTTCACTTTCTTCAACGGGTTTGTTTCTGAGTGATACATTGCCGTTGCATTACACATTGGTGATGGGTAGAAGTTTTGGACCTGATCACACTGATAATCGTTTTGTTTAAGCCATAATGCTAAGTTCAACATGTCTTCATCAGTTGAACCTGGGTGCGCTGAAATAAAGTAAGGAATAAGGTATTGTTTTTTCCCTGCTTCTTGGCTGTACTGCTCAAACATCGATTTAAAGCGATCATAAGTGCCCATACCAGGCTTCATCATCAGATCAAGAGTGCCTTTCTCTGTGTGCTCAGGTGCGATTTTTAAGTAGCCACCCACATGGTGAGTCACAAGTTCACGGACATATTCAGGTGATTCTACGGCTAAATCATAACGAACGCCTGATGCGATCAGGATCTTTTTAATGCCTTTAACGCCACGAGCACTGCGGTATAAATCAATCAGATGCTGATGGTCAGTGTTCAGTTTTTCACAGATCTTAGGGAAGATACATGATGGACGACGACAGTTTGCTTCAGCGCGTGGATCAGAACAGCCTAAACGATACATGTTTGCTGTTGGGCCACCCAAATCAGAAATAGTACCGGTAAAACCTGGAACTTTATCGCGAATATCTTCTAGCTCATGAAGAATTGATTCTTGCGAGCGGTTTTGAATAATACGGCCTTCGTGTTCAGTAATCGAACAGAAAGAACAACCACCAAAACAGCCACGCATGATGTTAACCGAGGTTTTAATCATGTCATAAGCTGGAATTTTTGCTTTACCGTAGCTTGGATGAGGTACGCGAGCAAAAGGTAATCCAAATACAAAGTCCATTTCTTCGGTAGACAATGGAATCGGTGCACGGTTGATCCACAATTCACGATCAGCGTGTTTTTGAATTAATGCACGTCCAGAATAAGGGTTAGTTTCTAAGTGCATTACTCGGCTAGCGTGTGCATATAAAATACGGTCATTTGCCAACTTTTCATATGATGGCAAGCGTACGACTGTATTTTCAGCATCATGACGAGATGGGCGAACGTGAATAACTTGTGGTTGTTTTTCTTTTTCTTCTTTATTAGAAGCGCATGTCTCTTCGGTGGCATATGGGTTTTGCATCACCATTGGACGGCCAGGTTTTTCAATGCGTGATGAATCAATTTCCTGATAACGCTCAGGAATATCTTTGATCATTACCGCAGTGCCTGCAATGTTAGTTAATGACTTAATATCTTCGCCATTGGCAATACGGTGTGATACTTCAACTAGCGCCCGTTCAGCGTTACCAAATAATAAAATATCTGCTTTCGCATCCATCAATACTGAACGACGGACTTTGTCTGACCAATAATCGTAGTGAGCGAGGCGACGTAAACTAGATTCAATACCACCTAAAACAATAGGCGCTTCTTTATATGCTTCTCGACAGCGTTGAGAATAAACTAAGACGGCGCGGTCTGGACGTTTACCACCTTCATTATTAGGCGTGTAAGCATCATCTTTACGTAGTTTGCGATCAGCGGTATAGCGGTTGATCATTGAATCCATGTTGCCAGATGTTATACCAAAATAAAGATTGGGTTGACCTAACGCCATGAAGTCATCTTTATTGTCCCATTTAGGTTGGGCAATAATACCAACGCGAAATCCTTGAGATTCTAGTAAGCGACCAATGACCGCCATACCAAAACTAGGATGGTCAACATAGGCATCACCAGTAACAATGATAATGTCACAGCTGTCCCAACCAAGTGCATCCATTTCTTTTCTAGATGTTGGCAAGAATGGGGAGGTGCCATAGCATTCAGCCCAATACTTAGGATAGCTATCAATAGGAGTTACTTTAGTGTGCATGTTTTGACCTCTGTATTTTGAGGCGGGAATTATAGCGGCTCATAAAAAGGCTGGCTAGTGATTATAAATATTGATGTTAAACAAAGTTTTTAATAAATTGGCATTGGAGTTGTAACTATCGCTATTTATTGTGTGATATGAAGCACTAATAGGAATGATTTTTTTGTAATAACAGACGTATTGAATGTTAAAAATAATCATCCAATACGTCGAAAACAGCAGTGTTAGGATGCCGCAACACTAGCTTGTAAACTACGTACATCTGAGCCATCAGGGCTTTGATACACGGCAAGCCCAAATTGAGGCAAAATGGCTAACACATGATCAAAAATATCTGACTGAACCGCTTCATAAAAAGCCCAGCGTGTATCATTAACAAACACATAAATTTGAACGGGTAATCCCTGAGCACTTGGTTCTAACTCGCGTACAAGAAAAGTCATGTCTTGGCGAATTTTACTGTTTTGTTTTAGGTAAGCTTCTAAGTAGGCGCGAAATACCGTTATGTTAGTTAATTGAAGTGCATGTGCGTTACTTGTCGTGATTTCAGCATTTCTCTTGGTTATAAAGTCCGCCACATAAGGGATTTGCGATAATTTTTGTTGTTGCTGTTCATCGATAAATTTAATAGTTTCAATATCAATTAGCACTGAACGTTTAATGCGTCGACCACCAGATTCTTGCATTTGACGCCAGTTAATAAACGAGTCTTGTACTAATGCATAAGCGGGAATATTGGTAACGGTATTATCCCAGTTTTTTACTTTAACGGTTGTTAAAGAAACTTCATCAATACTGCCATTAGCACCATATTTATCCATTTGGATCCAATCACCCACTTTAACCATTTGGTTAGCTGACAGTTGAATACCTGCGACAAAGCCTAAAATAGTATCGCGGAAGACTAATAATACTAAACCTGTTGCAACGCCTAGGCCACTTAAAAAGTAAATTGGTGAGCGGTTAGCAAGCACTGAAATAGCAATAATAAACCCAATAAAAAAGATAATAAGTTTTGATAATTGAACAAAACTTTTTACCGGCAAATTACGGCTGATTTGATTAATATCGGCCATATCATTAGTGGCATCAAGGAAGGCATAAGTACTTCTTACTAATACAATAATTAACCATAAACTTAATGTGCGATCAATAAAACTACTCAGGAGTGCATGTTTATCTAATACAAGTGGTATAACAAGATTGAGCACCATTGCAGGGATGGTTAATGAGAGCTTTTCAAAGACTTTATGCCGTACCATGACGTGTCCCCATGTTGCTTGGGAACGTTTAATAGCGGAGCGCAATATCGCGAGCAATCCCCAGCGAACAAAGACATAAACTAAGAAAGCGACTACACAACAAAGTATTATAAAGACAGCGGTTGAAATGCTATCTTGTGGTTGAACATTAATCCCAAGCTGTGACATGCCATTAGCAATGTCTAAGCGTATTTTATGGCTCAAAACTGAACTCCAAACTCACCTGTAAATAAAAATGTAAGTTGCTCGATATTGTTATTGGTTTGAGAACACATTGATAATGAATACGAGTATTTTTTATAGTGGTGTTTATCTTAGCATAATCAGAAAGGTACATTAGTGGTAGAATCTTAGAATACCAAGTATGTATGTTCGCTTGAGCAATCAGTACGATATTAAAGAGAGTGTGGAGAAACAGGTGGCCAAAAAATATTATGTTGTTTGGAGTGGTCGTGAACCGGGTATTTACAGTGACTGGGCAAGTTGTAAGCAGCAAGTAGATAAATTTGCAGGGGCACGATATAAATCATTTCCAACCCAAGCTGAAGCGGTCACAGCTTTTGGAAAACTAGCGCAAATTTCTGGTTCATCACCACAATTTAAAAAAACATCAGCAAAACGTACCACAGCAAGTAAAGGTTCATTAACCAGTGAACAAGTCCATGCGTTAACGGCTGACGTTAAAATTTTCACGGATGGTGGCTGTGATCCTAACCCCGGTAAAGCGGGATCTGGATTGGCGTTATATCGTAATAACCAGCTAAGTGAGCTATGGTATGGCTTATATGAGCCGATGGGCACCAATAATACGGCCGAGTTAAATGCACTTCATCAAGCGCTGATCTTAGCCGAAAAGGTATTGGCCCAAGGGTCTGCCGTGGCGGTTTTTTGTGATTCAAAATATTCGATACAATGTATTACCCAATGGGCGATAACATGGCAAAAAAATGGTTGGAAAAAGGCTGGCGGTGAGATAAAAAACCTCGCGTTAATTCAACAAATGTTCACTCGTTACCAAGCATTAAAATCACAACTTATGATTCACCATGTCAATGGTCATGTTGGTATTGAAGGTAATGAACTTGCGGATCGAATGTCAATTTTAGCGGTTGATACTAAAGTTATTGATTTTTGTTTATATCAACCGCCTTATGATTTACCCGCTTTACTTGCACTTCGCGCAGGTTAATAAACCATTGGAATATTTATTGCTCAGTTACAAATTAATCTCTGCGTTAACAGAATGATTTGCAATTGAGCTATTTATTATTAACGTAGAGCACTATTTAATATTTAGTTGGTTCTTTATTGCACGTTGTAGAAAACCATTTAATAACGTTAGTCGAGACGTTTGTCGTAATGACGGTTTATAAAGCATAAATAGATCAATTTTGGGTAATTGATAATCCGCTAATACTTGGACTAATATTCCCGAATCTAATGCTGCTTGAACTTGAAAGTTAGGTTGTATTGTTATTCCCGCACCTTCCATCGCCGCTGCGAGCATCGCTTGTCCACTATTGATTGTAAATCGCGATGAAATACGCGGTGAAAAATGATCGCCAGCTTGATTTTTAAAGCACCAACAATAGGCATTATAAGCTGTTGTGTGTCTCAAACATTGATGATGCTCTAATGCTTTTGGTTCTCGTGGAACACCGTGTTGTTGTAAATATTCTGGCGTAGCACAAGCAATCATCTCGAAGCTGCAAATTTGGTGTCCGACTAAAAACTCATAACCTTCAATACGATCATGAAAAATAAGATCGTAGCCATTTCGATGAATATCTGGTGGATTATTATCTAATGTTAAATTGATTTCTAATTGTGGATATTTTTGAATAAATTGACCTAATAAAGGGGAGAGTAGGCTAATACCTAAGTTTACACCGCAATATATCTTCAACTTACCCACTGGCTCATTGAGATCCAGATAAATGTCTTCTTGGGCGGCTTTCATTTCCGATAAAATATTAAGGCACCGTCGATGAAATTGTTCGCCAGCGGTGGTTAGCGCTTGAAAACGTGTTGATTTAGCGAGTAATTTAACACCTAATGACGATTCTAATCCGTGAATGTGCTTGCCTACCATTTGTGCGCTGATATCACGTTCTTCTGCGACTGCCGCAAATGAACCTAATTCAACCGCTCTTACAAAAATTTCAATGCTTGTTATACGATCCATTTTGGCAATTCCTAATAAAAAATTGTGATAATTTCTATCATTAGAAACTCACAGTTGTGATTGTATTCCATATTCGTATCTTTATTTAAGTCAATAATATGACTATGATTACACTTTATTGTAAATAAATTTTTTATTACTTATATAAACTCACAGTAGCGGACAACAACCATGCTAAATCTCGTACCTAAAGAGATTGCTATCGGAGAAATTTACTTTCCGCCTCTTCTGATTTCAGGTTTTATCGCAATTATTTGTACCTCTTTAACTGTCCGTCTTTTTAATACGGTTAAATGGTATCGATATGTATCAAACCCACCGTTAGTTGAGTTATCGATTGCAGTTATTTATACCGTGCTCATTAGTACGTTTATTTTTCCGTCATAATGATTTCAAACTATGTTAAGAGATCGTTCTAATACTCTGTAGTAAGTTGAATATAATAGAGATAACCATGTTTAAACGCTTATTTATTACTAGTAGTTTTGTCATTATTGCGCTTGCTGCAATTGGCTGGAAATACCAACAATATATTATTAATCCTTGGACGCGAGATGGTTTAGTTCGCGCCCAAATTGTCCAAATTACGCCACGGGTTACTGGGCCTATTATTGCATTGAATATAAAAAATAATAGTGAAGTAAAAACAGGCCAAGTTCTTTTTGTTGTTGATCCTCGACCTTATGAAATAGCAGTAGAAAAAGCGAAGGGAAATCGAGATCAAGCAAAAGCACAATTGCAGCGAGCACAAGATGAAGCAACACGAGAGCGTGAATTAATACACCGCCAACCTGGTGCTATTTCTCAAATGACATTAGTGCAGCAAAAAATATCAGTGAGATTAGCTCAAGCGGGCGTTGAAGCGGCTCAAGCGGTATATGATCAAAGTAAATTAGATTTAAGTTTTACTAAAGTGACCGCTCCTGTTGATGGTTATATTACTAACTTAAATGTAAATATCGGCACTCAAGTTGTCGCTAATCAACCCGTAGTTGCTCTTATTGATAAGCATAGTTTTTGGATTGAAGGATTTTTTAAAGAAACCGATATTAAAGATGTGGCTTCAGGTGATAAAGCGACGGTGACCTTAATGGCGTATGGCGATCAACCATTACAAGGCTCAGTTGAGAGTATTGGTTATGGTATTTCCCATAAAAATGGTAGTACAGGACTTTCTTTATTGCCAAATGTGAATCCAACATTTCAGTGGATCCGCTTAGCTCAACGTATTCCCGTTCAAATTCGTTTAGATCATATTCCTGATGGTATTCAATTTCGTATTGGTTCTTCTGCTTCTATTGTCATTCATAAAAACCAACAAAATCAGAGCTTAATCAAAATGGTTAAGGGAATGCTATGAGTACAAGACGCTGGGTAATGCCATTAAAAGTTGCTACAGCTTTAACGCTATCCATCGTCATTGCTTTAGCTTTGGGGTGGAATAAGCCTTATTGGGCTGCTTTTGCTGTGATTGTAATGGCTGCAACAGAAACTAATGGTCATTCTTTAAAAAAAGGTCGTCATCGAATCATTGGTACGTTTGCTGGTGTTATTATTGCTTTCGTTTTAATTGATTTATTTGGTCAACAACCTTTAGCTTTTCTGTTGGTTTATTCTTTGATTATTGCTGTGTGCATCTATCAACAGACGAATCCTAAAAATGGTTATGCGTGGACTATCGGGTTGATGGTGTCATGCGTCATTATTGTGATGGGGAAATTATCAGCAGAACAAACCTTTGCTATTGCTGCACTTAGATTACAAGAAACCATTCTTGGCGTTATTTGTTTTAGCTTTGTTTTTAGTGTTTTTAGCCCTGTATCTAGTCGTATTGTGTTACTTAATACGTTACTAAGTAACGCTAAAACTAAGCAAGAAAAGATAGAACAAGCGATTATTGATATTCAATCGAATGAAATGTTAAGCCGTAATGTTTCATGGAGCGATAGTTTAAAATATTTAGCCCGTATCGATGATTTACTGCAAGCAGCGAAAACAGATAGTTATCAAATCAACAGTGAGTTTCCCATTTGGGAGACAATAAGAAATGAACAAAACCAATGGGTTCTACTGGGTGGACATTTGTCTGAAGCTATTAATCTTATTGACGAAAAGTTTACGACGGAACAAAAACAAGCGTTAATCGAGGTATTAACAGCGCTCAAAAATAGATATATAAATTCAATCACCTTATTGAGTTATGTCGTTGAAAATCCACAGGCGACAAATCACTGCATTCGTCAGCATATGGTTGATAACACTTTATTTGTGGCTCCATTTTCATTGGATTCATTACTTAATTGTAAAGAATTACAGCATGGTGCTTTAATGATGTTAGCACAAAACTTAGCCAAGATGGATGCGTTGCAAGCGTCGATATACCAACATTTGACTCAAGCGATTTTGAGTGAAAGTCCATCAGAGATAACGCTAAAAAAGAAACCATCATCTGCTTTGTTTAATATATCTTTAGATTCCGAACGACTTATTAATGTTTTTAAGATCTTAGTGATTTTTTGGATCAGCGTTGGCTTGTGGCTTTTTATTCCCATGCAAGGGGGAGTAATGATCGTGCTGTTAAGCCTTGTCTTTGGTAGTGTTGCTTTATCGTTACCCTTTGTAAGCCCGCGTTATATATTAATGCATATGATCGTTTGGTCTGTATTAGCATTATTCCAATATATTTTTATTTTGCCTCACTTAAGTCAACTTTGGCAATTAGGGTTATTTTATTTTATTAATGTCTTTGTACTGTGGTTTTATTTTAATCAACCGCAACAGGTATTTCATCGCTTATTGGGTTGTCAGAATTTGATGTTAATGACAACCAGTGCGATTCAATTAACACCGACCTATAGCGTAGGTACGTCACTGTTAACGATTACGCTGCTATCTATCAGTTTGTTGGTTATTTTCTGGGTTTATAATGGCATTTATTCAAGTCAGCCTGAATATGTGTTTTTACGTCAGCTTAGTCAATTTCGAATTCGATTACATTTTGGATTAAAAAAACTGGTTAATGAAAATGCGAATAAATTCCTTTCATTGAGTTTTTCAACACCAGTACAAGCGGTATCACTTGCAGAAATGGCGAGTACAAAAATTAGCTGGGCGAACTATGAGCAGATCGATCAAACGCAAGTAACAACATTACTTAACTTAGGTTATCGATCTTGTTTTTATTACCGTTCATTTACCGATAACTATGAACAATGGCAAGCAACGCAATACAATCAAAGCATTAATACGTTTATTGTTGGGTGTGTTCAGGAGCTTATTGCGATCACTGGGGTTACGATGATCTGTGAAAATGTTGCTACAACACATGCTTCTAAGTTAGTCGTATTACAGAATAAGTTAACAGACTACAAAGATAAATTACCATCATTTTATGGTCAACTTACTCCAGATGAAATGGATAAAATTTACCAATTAATCACATCTCTTTTACTCTTAATGGGGTCTCTTGAGAATGTTACTGAGCAAGTGATGAAACAGTCTTTATATCAATTAAAGTTTACGCCATTTGGATTATAAACAGCCTTTATCAGCTAAGGCGTGTAATAAGCGATAAGTCATATAATAAGCGTTTTAGTCGTTGTGATCGTTAGTGTAGATCGTGAGTGATGCCATAAAAAAGCCCACTGAGAATATATTATCAGTGGGCTTAACTCGTTAAATTATGGAGTGATAATAATTAAGCGTACATAGGTACTAATACCATCGTACCGATAATGACGGTAACTAAACCACAAAGCACCGGAACCACAGTACGTTTAACGACTTCAAATGGACTGATTTGTGCCATACCCGATGTTGCAACAATAACACCTGATACCGGTGAAATAGTACGACCTAGGTTTGACGCTTGTAGCATTGGAATAATCAAGAATGCAGGGCTTAAACCAAGCTTAACCGCCAACTGTGGTGCTAACTCAACAAAAGCATAGAAAGGTGCATTACCTGAACCTGTTGCAATTGCAGCAGCAACAGTTAACGCTGTTAGTAATAGCATGAGTGCCACGCCGCCAGCACCTGCTTTGTCAGCAAGAGCAAGTAGGTTATCAATTGCCCCAATTGACATTAAGCCTTGCGCAAATACACCTGCTGCGACCAATAACATCACAACGCCTTTAAAAGCATCGCCCATACCAGCGTAACAAGCTTCAAGATTTTCAAGGGTTTCTTTACCATTGAAACGATTAGTAAAGAAATCAACTACGGCACCAATGACAATAGAAAGTACTACAATAGTATAAATATCAAGAGTTAGACCTGGAATGGTTTCACCGTTAAATAGGAAAACACCAAAAATAGGTAAGAAAGGTAAAATCGCATAATAAGCAGGTGCTTTTACTTCTATTTCAGAAATATCTAGCTTTTCCATTGGCGTATTATTTTTCTTATCAAGGTATTTGTTCCAGAAAAATGCAGCGACTGACATCACGATAATGGCACAGATAGAAACGGGTAATACAGTTTCTACTGCGAAAACATGTAAAGGTAAGCCTGATTTTTCTGCGGCCACAATTACATCACCAGAGGTTGGTGAAAGAATGATTGCGGCAGGTGAGGCACATACAGCAGCGGCTGCTGGACGAGAAATACCCATTGCGGTCATCATTGGGAATAAGGTTGCCATTAATAGCACCCCAAGACCCGTTGCAGAGCTTACTGCTAATGACATTAGACAGGCAACAATATAAGCCGCAACTAATAAAACATAAGGTGACTTAATAAAAGAAAGGGGTTTTGAAAATTGTTTTACAACAACATTGTTAGCACCAATATGGGTCATATATGTTGCGAAACCACATAGCAACATAATTTGTAAGCCAAGACCACCGTTGCGGTATTGGAGCATATATTTAACATACTCAAGTGAGTCTGTTAGTAAATTCCCTGTTGATGTAATGCCTTTTGGCAAGACCGTGTGTCCTAAAAATCCAGCTAGAATTAATAGAAGAATACCCGCAACAAGAAGTACACCTGCTGCTTTATATCCTTTTACTATGTAATAGCCAACAGCAATGGTGATCACCAAACCAATTAACAATTCCGTCATGGAAACTCCTCTCCTTAAAACTAAAAAAATATGTATTTATGATGTTTTTTTGCATATTTTCATAAATTACGTGAGTAATGTAGCTAAAAAAAAGCTTATGAACGACTGTTAAGCAATCAATATATGATCTCATCCATATTTTTATTGGTAATGTTAATTTTTTGGTTTTATTTTTAAGGTTGAATTGACGGATAACTGTTTTTTATCTGTTAAATTTAGCAAGGTAGAATGCGGTTTTACATTAATTGGGCTATTGTTGGCATTGTTATTTTAATGATATAGCACACTCAAATGGATTTTTTAATGGTGAAATTATGATAGAAACAAATACATTGGCCTATAAGAAAACCAGTTTTGCGTTGGCATTAGGCTCTTTTATCGTTTTTTGTAATTTGTATTTGTTCCAGCCGATGTTGCCATTAATGGCGACTGAATTTTCCGTCTCGGCAACACAAATCAATTGGGTCTTAGCCGCGGCAACATTAATGTTAGCGGTATGCCTTATTCCATGGGCTATTGCCTCTGAAATCGTGGGTCGGCGCATGATTATGGTGATCAGTTTATTGCTGATGCCAATTGTCGGTGTAGTAATGGTTTTTGCTCATGATTTATTTGCGCTTACTTTAGCTCGAGGGGTCATGGGTATTTCAGTTGCTGGTTATATTGCCGTTGCTGTTGCTTATATGGCGGAAGAGTTTAGTCCGAAAGCGTTAGTATTAGCGGTGGGGGGCTATATTAGTGCTAATTCATTAGGCGGAATTGCTGGACGATTATATGGCGGAATAATTGGCGAACAACTAGGCTGGCATTGGGCTGTGTTAGGCATGGCTGTTATGAGCTTTATTGGTGCGGTCGTCGTGATTAGATTATTGCCATCACAGCAACACTTTATTCATCACCACCGCCGTTTTCGTATCCATGCTTATCAAGTGATCGCGCATATTAAACAACCGATATTATGGCTAGCAATGCTGATTGGTGGTGTGAATTTTGCTCTGTTTGTTAATCTTTATTCAGTAACTGGATTTAGATTGGTTGCCGCACCGTTTAATTTGCCTTTAAGTTGGGCGTCATTAATTTTTCTTTGTTATCTCAGTGGCACCATAACATCACGATTGAGTGGTCGTTGGGCAAGCCGATATAGTCCGTTATCAGGTATTATTTTAGGGGGTGTTTTAAGCCTAAGTGGTCTGTGGTTAGGCTTAATTGAATCACGCGTCACCATATTGATTAGCTTGCTATTATTAAGCTCTGGTGCATTTTTCACTCATTCATTAGCGTATGCTTGGGTGAGCCAACATGCCAAAGTCGCAAAGGCAACCGCCACTGCGCTATATTTGGTTCATTATTATGTTGGGAGCAGTTTAGGCGGTTTCTTCTTGATATATTGTTGGCTACATGGTGGTTGGGATACCGTTGTTATTGGTGGCACATTGTTATATATGGTGATGTTTGTTTGTTGTGGATTATTAATTAAAGCGAAACAACAGTCTGTTTTACCGTTACAGCTCAATTAACGTGATTTATAACGATCAATCAATTGTGATGGTTAATTTATAATGACTGCTTTCACCTCGACGAGCAAAGGCACGGTATTGACCAATACGAACACTGTATTTACCGCTGTAAGGTAATATGTATTCACCATTATCATTTAGGTCAGCTGAAAAGGGGGTTAAATCAGCAATTCTCTTAAGTTTTTCGTCTAAGAGTATTACCCATAATTTCGAGCTTTTAGTATCAAGCGTAATGTTTAAATGCTGGCCTTTTTTAGCATAAAAAATATAGTTATTCACATCATAATTGGTCGTTGTTGTTATATATTCACCGCTATTGGTACCTGTTTTAAAGTGGATTGTTTCATGACTATCAGCAGCAATGGCCATAAATGAACAACTGCTTAAAATGAGTGCGGTAAAAAGTAATCCTAATTCTTTGATGTATAACATAATATGGTTTCTTAAATATTTGATGAACCAATCTCGTGTTAGCTATTGAACGAGTGAAAAGTACGCAGTATTTAATCGGGGAAAATACTGCGTATATGATGAGTATTATCAAAAATAGAAGATTGGTAAAGTAATGTTTAATCAGCGAGTGCCATTGCGAGCAAACTGATCGGGTGAATTGTTGTTAAATCAGTGTTTTCTTCAATTTGCCATTTACAAGTTTCACAATCAGTAATGGCATAGTCAGCGTTAGCACTGCGTATTTTTTGAAATAAATCCTCACCAATTTTCATAGATGTATCATAATTTTCAGTTTTAAACCCATAAGTACCCGCTAAACCACAACATTGACTGTCTAAGACTTCAAGCTCTAGCCCAGGGATCATTTTAAGTAATTCAATGGTATATAAACTACCGCCAGTACGTTCAAGGTGACATGGCGTGTGATAAACCACTTTTTTATTAACGGGTTTTAGTTTAGGAGTATTACCATTCATAAACGCTTTGAGTAAAAACCGGGTGACATATTCAATCCGATCGGCAACTTTTGCGTTATCAATCTTTAATACATGCGGATATTCTTCACGTAAAGTAAAGGCACAGGTTGAAGAAGTTGAAACAATGGTTGAATTATATTTTTCAATAACTGCTTCAAAACTTTGGGTGTTAAGTAATGCATTTTTCTTGGCTTTATCAAAGAAGCCATTTGCAATTAATGGTACGCCGCAGCATTTTTCTTTATCCAATAATTGCACCCCAATATTCATGGCATTCATGACTTTAATGAAATCTTGGCCTAACAGTGGATTATTATAATTTACGTAACAACCGTGGAAATAATGCACTTGTTGCGGATAATGGGTTTGATCCGCACAGTGCTTTTTATACCATTGGCGGAATGTGCCATGAGAATATTTAGGTAGTGTTTTATGATCATGAACGCCTATGGTTTTATGCATGATTTTTTTAACGGGTTTTAGGCCTGTAATTGCATTAATGATAGGAGCGAACGGTGTCGCGACAGTACCCATTAAATCGGTATGACTTAATACAAAATCACGGATTGTTTTAATATGAAGTGCGTGTTTCGCATGTTTACTGCGTGCAACCGCAATCATGTCACCGATTTTTACACCAGAAGGGCAAGCGGTTTCACAGCGTTTACAGTTGGTGCACAGCTTAAGCATATCATCATAAAATTCAGCACTTTTAATCCGTAATCGTTCACCATCTGGACCACATTGTTTAGGGCCGGGGTAATTAGGATTTGCTTTAGCAACAGGGCAATAAACGGTACATACGGTGCATTTAATGCATTGGTCAAAACTGGTATCTTGCTTGAGCATTAGATATTGCCCTCTGCTAATGATGGAAAAATTGCTGTGGATGTGTGTTTGTCGTGTAAGGCGATCATTGATTGTGCAGCATGAAAACCCGTACTGATAGCAACACCACTGCCACTACCTTCAAAAACAGGGTTGTAATGGGCTAAAATAGCGCCTGCACAGTAAAGGTTAGTAATTACATTGCCATTAAGGCTTGGTTGTAATTGTTGATTCGTTTCAACACCCATTCCTAAAAACGGATGCGGTTGGTCACTGAAAAATTGTGGTTGATACCAGTGCTGGTGGTTCGTTGATGCTAATGGCGCAATGTCTAACCCAAAAATAGCTTCTTCAATATGATGACGTTCCGCGTGTAAACCACGGCTAAAGAAGCTACCACTGGCTAATAAATAATGATTAGCGACTAACGGCATATCACCGTGATGACGCGTAAAAATACGTTGGAGTTGGTTATTTTCAAATTCGCCATGAGTGACTTCATCACCTGCAAGGATCAATCCACCTAATGATTTATAATAACCTTTCATTGCATCTTCCAAACGTATACCCAGTAATGATGGCGGCATCGTTGGAATTTCACATAATGTGTAACCAGTTAATTGTTCAAGTTTGCTAATAACTTTAAGACCTGTCCCATTACCAAACACGGCAGGAAGAATCACTAAATCAGCCTCACCAATGGTATTTTTCATCGCTAAGGCAAAACGTTGTAATTTATTGTCGTCAGCTAAGACACGAGAAATATCAATTGAACGATATTCACACGGATTACGTTGCATTAATTCAGCGTCAGGCAATGCAATGGCGGCAGTGGTAATTTCCACGTTAGCAAAGTGGGGCAGTAGACGTAAATTATCAGCCGCTAATTGGGGTTGATAATCACGGAAACCATCAATTGTAACTAATGCTAATTTACGCAATGACTTAGCGGGCTCAAACATCGGAAAAGGATGCACTGTTGATTGTGATAACCACGTAGCCTTAAAGGTTCCCATTGGGGTAATACGCAAATGGTTACAATCATCCGTTTGATGGTGCAGTTTAATACCAATATTTGCCATTGTTTGTTGATACCAATCAATGGCTTGACGAGTAACATCAAGTCCTAACTTACTGTAAGGATGTAGCGGGGATTGATGGGATAAAGTATCAAATTCATCAAAAGGGTAATGTATTGTTGTGCCATTAGGTAAACGACTTAATACATCAATTGAGCCTGAAGAAAAATGCAGCGCACTTTGACCAGCGGCAATAACAGCAGTTTTGAGTCCAGCTTGAGCACAACGAATAGCGCAGGTTAAGCCAGCAACACCACCACCAATAATTATATTATCAAATTTCATTATTTTTCCTCGCAGCTTCGATTGATAGTGTTGGTAGATGTAGATGTAGATGTAGATGTAGATGTAGATGCTGGTGGAATATCACTCACACCAAATAAACCCTCATAGATCCAATAAGAGAACTCACCTTCGCGCAGAGCATCACCCCAAAAAACAGGTTTAATACCTTTCCAGCGTTCTTCAAGAAAATCACTGAGAATATGGCTGGCGTGGTTACCATCAGTATTACCATATTCAGCAAATAAACCAGCAGCACGATAAGAACATAATTCACCTTGGCAAGGCCCCATCCCGACACGGGTACGGCGGCGTAAATCGACTAAATTATGCACATCCAGCTGCTTGATGGCATATTCAACTTCACCACAGGTCACCATTTCACATTCACAAATAATAGCTTGGCTTTTTTTATCATCGGTTAAAAATTGCTCAGCACGTTCACCATGACGGTAATAGGCAGATTGATAGACAGGTTTAGCTAAACTAGCGGTATGCCTAATGGCTTTTGGTTGTTCAGAACCGGGTAATGGTTGTTGATGAGTGGTGCAAGGGGTGGTGTTACCCAGTTTTTTAGCGATAAGATCGGTTGTCCACTCAGCCATCATGCGGTAAGTCATTAACTTACCACCCGTGATAGTAATAAAACCGTCCATGCTATCGCGTTCAGCATGATCTAATAGCACGATCCCGCGGCTAATATTACGCCCACTAGTATCGCCATCTACAGCAACTAATGGTCGCACGCCCGCATAAGCCCGTAATACACGGGTATTAGCCATGATAGGTGCTAGTTTGGCGCCTTCTTTTAAGAGAATATCAATTTCTCTGCTAGTGACATGTAAATCATCAATATCTTTATAATCAATACGTTCAGATGTTGTACCAATTAATGAAATGGTATCACCAGGGACTAAAATATCGGCATCAGAAGGTTTACGACAACGGTTGATCACTAAGTTATTAATTCGATAATCTAAGATCAATAATGATCCTTTAGCTGGGAACATCGTGATATTAAGATCGCCATATTCACAGATTTGTTGTCCCCAGATCCCGGCGGCATTGATAACTTGTTGAGCTCTAATTTCAAAGTGGGTATTGGTTTTTAAATTTAAACATTTAACCCCTTTAACGACGCCATTGTGTTGAATAAGCGCGGTGACAAAAGTGTGATTAAAAAGTTGTGCACCGTGTTCGATTGCATCAAGCGCATTGGAAGAAGCAAGGCGAAAAGGGTCAATTGTACCGTCGGGGACTTTTACCGCACCAATAAGCTGTGGATTACAGTTAGGCTCTAATCGTAATGCCTGTTGTGGTGTTAATTGTTCAACGTCAATATCGGCACTTTGACACGCACTGATAAATTGTTGTTGAAATTGCAGATCGTCATCGGGAAGGGAAATAAATAATCCCTGCGTATCTTCTACACAATGGCGGGCAATATTTTTAAGAATACGGTTTTCAATGATGCACTCTTTAGCTGATTCTGGATCAGTAACCGCATAGCGAGCACCTGAATGAAGTAAGCCATGATTACGGCCAGTTGTACCAGAGGCTAAATCGTCCTTCTCAATTAAGATACATTTGATACCGCGCAAGGCGCAGTCACGCATAATTCCTGTTCCTGTTGCGCCACCACCGATGATCACAACCTCTGTTTCTAACCAAGTCGTCATGTTCGCTTCGCTTATCGTTATTGAATATATTGTTAGCGTTGATAACGCCCACTATTTTAATAGGGATAATATGCCACTAAATTACATAACGTTTGGTGAGCGATCGCACACAAATGAGCGAACGAACATTTTTCGCGTTCCTTTTTGTTCATTGAAGTGTTGTTTGGATAATATAAAGCCAATGGCTGTCAATGAATTGTGGATAATTGTTAATAGAAGTCCCTCATTCGCATCTTGCTGTGACTTGAGTATAATTGTGCTCCTTTTATTTTTAATTGATGCTTATTATGATCGGCTATCTCGCATTTTTAATTCCAGCACTGCTTGGTGCGCAATGTATTCTTACGTTAGTACTCACCAAAGGGGAGATCTGCCCTGGCCAACGAGGGCGAGTGCATAAAATGTTGCCAGTATTGCTTGTCGGTTGGCTACTCGCTGCCATTAGCCAAGCATGGGCTGTATTGCCTTTATTGAGTTTGTTATTCTTTACCGTCAAAGTGAAAACCAGTAAAACGCGAGATTCAGGACCATTAAAAGTACTTTATGGATCTAATTTACTGGGATTTATTAGTTGGATTTTATTATTTCCGATGATGGATATGCCTGAAGTATTGCTGAGTTTAGTGGCGATAGCTTTATATGGCAGTTTACTGGCTCATGTTTTATTGACGTTCTCACGTACGCGTTTACAGGCTTTCCACCGTATATTGCCGTTTGTTGGTTTTATCAGTGCTATTGTTTCGGTATTACTCTTAGTTTGGAAAGTGATTTTTATGGGAGAGGCTGCAACAGCACCTTATACCGTTGAAATTGTTATTTCATTATTGTGTTTAGTGGTAGCGATGCTGGTGTGGACAGGGCATATATTATTAAATAAAACGATCAATAAATGGCAGTTATTAGTGGCGGCTGCGCTACTTACATTTTCTGCGGTAATGCAATTAACGTTATTCTAATACTTAAATTATCAGTGTTATGAGCCTTTATCTTGGTAGAGATAAGGGCTTTTTTTATATTTATTTTTTACGAAAAGAAGAAAGGATCACATATCGTCTATCCTTAATAAATAGGTGCAATGTGAGTTGTGATCATTAAGCCACAACAAAGTGGTAAGGGGGAAGAATGGAAATCAATAATTTACTTGGTATGGATACCCATATTGTGATTGGTATCGTTAATGAGCGTTTACGATTAGAGTGTCATTCAATGGCAGAATTAGCATCTCGTTATGAATTAAGTGAGGCCGAGCTTTCTGAAAAAATGGCCAAACAGGGTTATCACTATGATCCGTTGAATAATCAGTTTAAGTAAATAGCGATGGCATTATACAAGGTGTTAAACCGTTTTAATGCCTTGTAAATGTTGCTGACATTGTTGTTTCGCCGTTGCAAAAAAAGCCTCTAAATAATGATGTTTTTGTTCTGAAGCCCGTACCCCTGCAAATAAACGCCGCCATAATCCCTTACCTAATGGTTTACTAACAATTAATCCTTGATGCACAAAATTATCAACCGCCCAATTCGGTAACGCCGCGACTCCCATTCCTGCTGACACCATCTGAATTAACATTAAACTATTATCTGCTTGTTTCCATGCTAATGGCTCAATGCCTGCGGGTTGTAGAAAGTGTTTAACTATATCTAGTCGGTTACGCTGAATGGGATAACTGAGTAGGGTTTGATCTGCAAGATCAGCCGCCACAATATGTGATTTAAAAGCTAATGCTGATTGTGGCGCAACGATTAAACACATTTCAAAATCAAACAGTGGCTCATAATGAATTTCATGACGAGGTTGAATATCGGATGTGATGACTAAATCTAATTCGCCTTTTGCAAGGGCTGGGATTGGCTCAAAACTAAACCCTGATGAAAAATCAATATCCACATCTGGCCACAAGACTTGGTATTGTTTTAATGCTGGCATTAGCCATTGAAAACAAGAATGGCACTCAATTGCTATCTGTAATCGACCGGCTGTTTGATGTCTACAGCTAACTAATTCTTGTTCTGCTGCTTGTATTGTAGGTAAAACGTTATCCGCTAAAGCCAATAGTACTTTTCCTTCTGCTGTAAAGCGTACAGGGCGTGTTTTGCGTAAAAAAAGTGGGTTACCTAAACGTTGTTCAAGATCTTTTAATTGATGAGAGAGCGCTGATTGCGTTAGGCATAAATTATTGGCTGTTGCGGTGAGTGAGCCCGTTGTTCTTAATACCGTTAATGTTTTTAGATGTTTAAGTTCAATCATGTTCCATCCTTGGATCTTTGCGACATAAATTGATTGTTTTTTAATCTACGCTGTTAATTGGTGGCTGTAAACATCTAGACGTCTAAATGTCCACTTTAATGGTTAATTAGATGAATTACCAGTATTCCAATGTGAAATAAATTCATGATCATTATGAGATAAATCACCTTGTTGTCAGTGTTGTTGTCCGTCACTGTGTTAATCAATCGACGTCATCTTAGCCATTGTTTTTATATGGTTTTATGGTTGATAAAATATTGAATTATAGGGGTATAACAATGACAATAGCATCAAATGAAACGACCACAGCAGCAAAAATAGTCACTCATATACTTGGCTATCCACGGGTTGGAAGTCAGCGTGAATTAAAGTTTGCTCAAGAGCGTTATTGGCGTGGTGAGAGTGATCAAGCACAACTGAAACAGGTTGGAAAAGACTTACGTCATCGTCATTGGAATGATCAAATTAAAGCCGGACTTGATTATGTTGCGGTTGGGGATTTTGCTTGGTATGACCATGTATTAGGAACCAGCATGTTGCTTGGACATATTCCAACACGCCATCAACAAGGTTTTCCTGATTTAGATACGTTGTTCAGTGTTGCACGTGGCAAAGCACCAACAGGATGCACCTGTGCTGCCGCTGATATGACGAAATGGTTTAACACTAACTATCATTATATCGTGCCTGAATTTACGGCGGAAGATAGCTTTAATGTTAGTTGGCAACAGTTGTTTGAAGAAGTCGCTGAGGCAAAAAAAGCGGGTCATAATGTCAAACCCGTATTATTAGGTCCTGTGTCTTATTTATGGCTAGGAAAAGAAAAACAACAAGGGTTCGATCGCTTAACATTACTGCCACGATTGTTGACGGCCTATCAGCAAATATTGACTAAATTAGCGGCATTAGGTGTCGAGTGGGTACAGATTGATGAACCAGCACTCGCCCTTGAATTGCCGCGAGAGTGGGCCGCGAGTTTTAAATTGGCTTATCAAGTGTTACACGGTGGGCCTAAATTATTACTGACCACGTATTTTGATGATATTAGTCACCAATTAGCTGTAATTTCGCAGCTCAGTGTTGATGGTTTGCATATCGATTTATCAGCAGCACCTGCACAATTAGCCGCTGTAACTGAGGCGATTCCTGATCATTGGGCGTAATGTGTGGCGAGCTGATCTAGCTGAATGGCTAACGTGTTTACAACCAATTAAACAACAATTGGGAGCGAATTTATGGCTGGCAAGCTCTTGCTCGTTATTACATAGCCCGCTAGATGTCGATAGTGAAACAGATCTCGATGCCGATGTTCGTCAATGGCTCGCTTTTGCGAAACAAAAATGTGGTGAAATTACGTTATTAGCCCAAGCGCTTGATGGTGATCAGAATGCGATTGCCGAATGTGCAGCTTATAGCGCTAGCATAAAAGATCGGCTGAGCTGTGAGCGAGTGAATAATCTGCAAGTACAACAACGGACAGCGGCAATTAGGCCTCAATGGGCTGAACGCGATCTTCCTTATTCTGAACGGGCGATTCAACAGCAACACGCGTTACAGTTGCCATTATTACCGACTACTACCATAGGTTCATTTCCGCAAACAACGACGATTCGTAGTCAACGTAGTGATTTTAAAGCAGGGCGTCTCACTGAGTCTGATTATAATCAAGCGCTACGAACACATATTCAAGAGGCAATTACTCGCCAGCATCGTTTAGGGCTTGATGTTCTCGTTCATGGTGAAGCCGAACGCAATGATATGGTGGAGTATTTTGCAGAGCAACTAGAGGGCTTTGTAGTGACGCAATATGGATGGGTGCAAAGCTATGGCTCGCGTTGTGTAAAACCTGCAATTATTGTGTCGGATATTTATCGCGCCCAGCCAATGACCGTTGAATGGATCCGCTATGCCCAATCATTAACGACTCAACTGGTGAAAGGTATGCTAACTGGCCCTGTAACGATATTAGGTTGGACGTTTGCGCGTGAAGATTTATCACGAGAGGCGATAGCAAATCAAATTGCTTTAGCGTTACGGGATGAAGTTACTGATTTACAGGCCGCTGGAATTAAAATTATTCAAATTGATGAGCCAGCAATAAGAGAAGGGTTACCGCTAAAACAAAGTCAATGGCAAGAGTATCTCGATTGGGCAGTCAAGGCGTTTAAGATCTCAGCCGCAGGGGCTGCACCACAAACACAAATTCATACTCATATGTGTTATAGCGAGTTTAACCAGATTATTGCGTCTGTTGCAGCGTTAGATGCTGATGTGATAACGATTGAAACATCACGTTCAGATATGGACTTACTCAAGGCGTTTGAAGCGTTTGCTTACCCTAATGAAATTGGTCCTGGCGTGTATGATATTCATTCGCCTAATATTCCAGACGTCGATACGATAACGGCATTAATTGATAAAGCCGCGACATTAATTCCGATTGAGCGTTTATGGATCAATCCTGATTGTGGTTTAAAAACGCGGAATTGGACGGAAACTGAAGCCGCCTTAACCAATATGGTGACTGCGGCACATATTCTGCGTGAAAAATATCACAAGGTCAGTGCTGCATAATCTGTGAATAATAAAAAAGCCGTTTACGCAGATTTCTTTATTATCGAAAGTGTGTAAACAGCTCTTATTTTTATTGAGAGGCGATTATTTTGCTGTTGTTGCTGCAACATCACGAGCAAACGTTAATGTATGCTTTGCGTTAGTCATCGTCATGGTATCACCTGAAATGTTAACTTTACTCCAATCAGAAAGTGATTGTGTAAACGTTTGTTCAACTTTCATTTCACTGTCTGGGCATAACATCATCGTCATTCCCATTTTTTCAATACGGAATTGACCGTCTTTTACTTCAGCCTGACCAAAGTAACGGTTACAACCAGCATGGCCATTAGCAGCAAGATCTGCAGCTAGTGTTAAAGTGGGTGCTTGAGCGGCTTCCGGTTGAGTAAGATCCTGATTATCAATCTGCACTAAAGACCAGTTACCATTAGCAAGCTCATTGCTTGTTACTGGTTGTGGTGTTTTTGTAATACCTGTTGTAGAGCATGCAGCTAACATCATAGGGAGTACCAGTGCAGCTAATAGACGCTTTTTCATTATAGTTATTCCTGAACAGTAATGTTGATGAGTGAGCAAAAGAGCAAACACAATATGTGGCGGTTTGCTTGACAAAATAACTGTCATTTCTTTTTAAGGCATGTTCGTTAACGCCATGCTAATTATGGGAATATTGAATAAAAAACGCGTTTACTTCAATACTTGCTCATAAGGATTATACCTATTTATTAGGTAATCTCGCGGGTTTATTTGTTACTAAAGGTATATTTGTGACATGTTTAGTGACATCTATGTGAAAAATGGGTGAATAAGCAAAGGGCGTGTTTTATTCGTTTTTTGAAAAAAATAAAAGGGTAAGTGAGACTTACCCTTTGAGAGACATAGCCTTGTTTATTATGACGCTATTTTTGATTCAATGGCTTTTTCAACCATATGCAAATGCACATCTTGTTGTGGGAACGGAATCGAGATGCCTTCACGATCAAATCGCATTTTTACTTCGCGAGTAATGTCCCAATATACATCCCAATAATCATCAGTCTTAACCCAAGGACGAACAATGAAATCCACGGATGATGAATTTAATGTATGTAACTTGATGGTTGGTTCAGGGCTACGTAAAACAGAAGGATGAGATTCAACGATATCTTGCAAAACACGCTCTGTTTTTTCGATATCATCACTGTAACCAATACCGAAAATCATATCGATACGACGTACTTTTTCATGTGTTACGTTTTTAATTATATCACCCCAAATTTTGCTGTTGGGTACGATAATAATTTCGTTACTGAATGTTTTGATTGTGGTATTTACTAAACTCATGTGGCTCACTTTACCTGTGATACTACCTGCTTCTACTAAATCACCGACATCAAATGGACGGTAGATCAATAGCATCATTCCTGATGCAAAATTAGATAATGTATCTTGTAATGCGAAACCAACGATAATACCGGCAACACCAAAACCAGTAAGGATTGGTGCGAGGTTTAAACCTACTTGTGATAGTGCGATTAAAATACCAATCGCAAATACAATTTTACCCGACATTGAAATAAAGAATTCTTGTATTAATATCGACATTTTTAAATTTTTTGTCGATACTGCACGTGTTACCATTTTACGAATAATATTCTTTAATGTTTTGAATACAAAGATAATAAAAACAAAAATAATAACTTTAAATATCATTTGCGGTAAATTTTCAAACAACCATGAACTAAAATCAGTTGTCCATGATGTAACGATTGACCACATAACTTTACTATTTAGTAAGTCATCAGTGACATTACCTGTTTGTTCAAATAACAACCGTTTGTATTCGGCTGTATCTAGTCCCATGCCGTCAGCAAGTTTAACTAAATCTGTTAAGTTTTTAGTGTCACTACTGACTTGGCGCTGCGATAAAATTTGGGTAACTTGTAATGTTTTTAATTCATCACCCGTCGCTGATTTTATTTGTTTATCGTTTAACTCTAGTGCTTGGCTACCAAAAGTTAATGATGCAGACATGAAATCAAGACGATGTTCAATATTCTTTTTGAGTGCTTTAACCGAATTAGGTTGTGGTTTACCTAAATGCTCCATCCATTGGTAATTTTCCCATTCATCATTAAGAACGAGAATGATAAAATCACGGCTTTCAGTTAGGGCTTTTAATGCGACTAATTTATCCGTATCTTTTGCTTTATCGAGATCTTTTTGATCGCGTTCAACTTTAGTTTGTAAAAATTTTTCAGCTTCGGCTGCAAACTTTATTTGTTGTTCTACTTGTTTTAGTAGTAGCTTTTTATCCGCTTGTTTATCGTCAATTAAATCAGTTAGTGTTTGTCTTAATTCTTTGTTTTTATTGAGTAATTGTAAACGCACTACATCAAGTGATGAACCAGTTGTTGATGTTGCTTCTTTTGCTAATGTGTTTAGTTCAAGATTGAGTTTTTGAAGCTGTTGATATTCAACATTAATTTCTTGAGGGGGTGTCGGCTGTGGTTTTGTGTTAGCAAAACTTAGTGTAGAAACGAAGATAAGCATTAATACCAGTAAGCGCATGTTGCGGTAAACTCCTGCTGGTGATAAGGAAACATGATATTACCAATATATATTGCATTATTGATAACAAGTTATTTATTGTCATTAGACAAATGTCTGCAGATTATAGCTAAATCGACGCTTACGGCTATAGATATTCAAATATATATAGAAAAATGTCTTTATCATTACTAAATAGATTTAGGCGATCATTGATGGAAGGTCTGATTGACATAAAAAATGACATTGAGTGAAAGTCCATGTCCAATCTGGCATCCAAGGTTCTTGTATAAGAACAATAAAAATATCGTGTTGTGCATAAGAGGGTATTAATTGTCGTAATAGCGGATAGCTAGACTTATCGACGAGAAGAATATTACAGTCACTATTAAGGATCTGATTGATAAAAAGGTCTGGATCTGCCTTTTTTATTAATTGATAGGTTTTAATATTAAGTAGATTAAATTGTTCAATAAATAAATTTTGCACTGGTGAATTATTAATTAACAGCGCAACTGATTTTATCGGAACATTGGTTGATGTAAGTACATTTATCCACGTTGTAACTTGATTAATCGGTTGTTTATAGCACATTCTTACACCTTATTATATACATCACTTATGAGTGATTGGCCTGTATAGATAAGATTAGCTTATAATTTTTAAGCTACTGTCATTATAAGGTTAATTTCACATTTAAGTGATGATAATCGTAAGCCTGTGCTATAGCGTCATTATTCTTGAACTGTACGTTCATTAAGGTTATCGCGTACAATTTGGCTGTTTTCTTGTGCGTAAAAAAGTACTTGGAATTGTGTGTCTTCTGTTAAAAATTCTACTTTATGCCAATATTGCGGTGGACTAATTGCGGTACTACCTGCTTTTATAATAATTTCTTGTTCAATATCACCACGTCGATCTTTAAAACCGTAGAATTTTAACTGACCTTGTAATACAGATATTTTGCCATAGACACCTGCACGGGTGTTATGCAGATGAAGAAACATTTTTGGAATATTTTCAGGTGTGAAAATAGGTGTGGATTTATAATTAACATAATCACTTGGAATGGCTGTCATGAGAATTTCCTTTGATTTATGATAGTAGCTTTATAAAACATGACTATAAAATACATCTTTATAATTGAGGTTGCAATGGTTTTATTTTTGTTGTGGTAATGCTTGTTTTTTAACTAATATTTTTAGTGTTAAATAAAAAAGCCCCTTCATAAAGAAGAGGCAAGTTGTACCATCGCTATTATTATTCGTTGCATCTTGTTTTAACCAAAATCACCGTTGACATAACCACGAGTACGATCGTCTGTTGGGTTATTAAAGATATTTTGTGTTTCATTATGTTCAACTAATTCACCCATTAAGAAGAATGCGGTGCGATCTGATATACGGCGGGCTTGTTGCATTGAGTGGGTAACAATTACAATCGTAAATTCTTTTTTAAGGATTTCCATTAAATCTTCAATTTTTTTAGTCGCAATCGGATCAAGGGCTGATGTTGGTTCATCCATTAATATCACTTCAGGTTTCATCGCAATAGTACGAGCAATACATAAGCGTTGCTGCTGACCACCAGAAAGACCAAAGGCATGAGATTTTAAGCGATCTTTGACTTCGTCCCATAATGCTGCGCCACGGAGTGATTGCTCAACGATAGTGTCTAAGGTTTTTTTATCTTTTACGCCTTGGGCTCGTAAACCATAAGCAACATTTTCATAGATACTCATCGGAAATGGATTTGGTTTTTGAAATACCATTCCCACTTTAATGCGTAATTGAGCGACGTCGATATTGCCATAGACATTTTCATCATCAATGGTTAATAAACCTTTAATGGTTACGCCTTCAATTAAGTCGTTCATACGATTTAGACAACGTAACAAGGTTGATTTACCACAGCCTGATGGTCCAATAAAAGCGGTAACTTGGCGGTTAGGGATCGGTAAATTGATTTTCTTTAATGCTTGGTTTTGACCGTAAAAAAGATCCAGATTTTCAATATTAAATTTGTTCATGTTTATATCCTCAGAATTTAGTAAGTCGCAGTATTAAAACGGCTAGCGATAAGCTTAGTAATTAGGTTAATAACAAGAACAACAATAATGAGCACGGTCGCGGTACCATAAGCTTGGTTCCATTCATGTACGGTGTAGAGTTCTTGCGTTAGCTTGTACAGGTGAACAGTAAGTGTACGTCCTGAGTCAAACACACTCTCTGGAATACGCGCCACCATGCCTGCTGTCATAAATACCGGTGCAGATTCACCAATAACACGACCGACGCTGAGGATAATAGCGGTTACAATTCCTGGCATTGCACTAGGAAGAATGAGTCGCCAAATAGTATAAATTTTAGATGCACCCAAACCGTATGAACCTTCACGGTAAGTTTGTGGTACGGCCATTAATGCTTCTTCAGTGGTACGAATAATCACAGGAAGAATCAAAATACTTAACGTTAATGCACCGGATAAAATTGAATAGCCGAAACCAAGAATAACCACAAAAAAGGTCATACCGAAAAGGCCATAAATAATAGAGGGAATACCCGCTAAAGATTCAGTACAAAAACGAATAACTTTAACTAAACGGCTACCTACTTTTGCATATTCAGTAAGATAAATCGCGGTCATGATCCCTAATGGTGCCGCAACAGAAATTGATGCGAGTACCATATAGAGTGTCGAAACAATCATTGGCCAAATGCCAGATTCTTTACCGATGGTGGTGTAGTTTGAGCTAATAAAAGACCAATCGACATGAGAGAGGCCATTACTGAGGATGTACCACATAACCCATAATAAAAAGCCAACCGTAACCCCCGCGGATAACCAGATAAGAGCGAGTGATAAGCGGTCTTTTAGTTTTTGTGCTGCTGGATTCGCATTTTCTAATCGACTCGTTTGAGTTGATAATGTATGACTATTATTCATTGTGAATTACCTCGCTCGCTCACGGTTTAGGTAAAGAAGCGCACCGTTTAGGGTCATAATAAACACTAACAGCACAATGCCTGTCGCATACAGTGCGCTGGCGTGAATACCGGTTGCGTAAGACATTTCAATCGCGATGTTGGCGGTTAGCGTTCGTGCTGATTCGAGTAAACCTTCAGGCATAGCAGGGGAGTTACCCATTACCATGATAATTGCCATCGTTTCGCCAAGTGCACGTGCTACGCCTAAAATAACCCCAGTCATAATGCCGGAGCGAGCAGCCGGAACGATCAGTTTAAAAATAGTAAATATTGATGAAGCCCCAAGTGCTAAAGACCCTTCTTTATAGGCGCGAGGTACGGCACGGATTGAGGTTTCAGAGATAGTAATGACGGTTGGAAGGATCATTACAGCAAGTACAATGATCCCTGCAAGAATAGTGTTACCCGCGGGTACATTAAAGATGTCTTGAATAAGCGGTACAATAATAACCAATCCAAAAAAGCCATAAACAACCGATGGAATACCCGCAAGTAGTTCAATCATTGGACGAATTAAATTCGCTAGTGGTCTTGGTGCAATTTCTGCAATAAAGATTGCTGTTAGTACTCCAATGGGTACACCGATCATAACTGCGCCTGCTGTTGAAACAAGTGACGCAACAATCATTGGTGCAATACCGTAGAGTGCGGGGGGTAACCAATCTGTACCTAGTATAATGCCTGTAACGCCAGAGTAAGCAAAAGCAGCATAACCTTCACGGAAAATAAAGTAGCCAATAGTAACGAGGGATAAAATACCGATTGCTGCACTAAGCATAAAAAGGTATTTAAAAAACATTTCCCGCCAGTCGATACGTTTTTTTGACTTTAGCCGCGGTATATCCTGAGTCGATTTTTCAATATTTGCGATGGTCATAATCTACACTCCAGAAAGGATACCAATGAGTAGCCTATTTCTGAGAAGTCAAAAACGCCCAACTTTAAATTAAGTTGAGCGCTAAAATAAAAATTAGTTAATTGAGATAAAGCCTTTATCTGCAACAATTTTTTGCGCGGTTGGTGATTGAACCCATGTTAAGAAATCCAATGCTTCATTTGATGGACGACCCTCTTTGTAAACCACAATAAATGGACGTTGAACACTGTAGTCACCGGCTTTAATTGCAGCGATTGATGGTTTATGCCCGTCAATTGTTAGTGCCTTAACGGTATTATCAACTGAACCCAGTGAAATATAGCCGATAGCAAAAGGGTTATTAGCAACCGTGGTTTTTAGCTGACCATTACCACTAGCAACTTGTGCTTTTTGAGAAATTGCAGAGACTTTAATATCGTTAATTTTTTTCTTTAGTGACATGATGTCTTCAAATGCACCGCGGGTGCCAGAAGCTGTATCACGGGTAGCAACAACAATCGGCTTATCTTCACCACCGACTTGATTCCAGTTTGTTACGTTACCTTTGTAGATTTCAGCAATTTGTTCTTTAGTTAAATCGGTTATAGGGTTGCTGTTGTTAACCACAACGGCGATGCCATCACGAGCGATCACGACTTCTTTTATTTGTGGTGATTCTTCTGCGGTTTTTAAACTGCGAGATGACATGCCTAGATCAGCAGAGCCATCGTGAGCAACGCGAATACCTGCTGATGATCCTGGCCCTTGAACTTCTACAGTGACATCGTTAGATTTTGCATACGTCTCACCCAATACTTCCATGAGGGGCGAAACGGAGCTAGAACCTACAACAGAGATAGTCTCGCCAGCAAACGCCGTAGAACTAACAGCAAATGAACTGACAACAACAATTGCGCTGATAATCTTTGTTTTCATTTTCCTAATCCTTTCTTGTTGGGTAAAACGCCAATAGGTTTGAATGAACAGAACAAAGATTAAAAAAGTTATATGACAATAATGTTTCAGAAGTTTGAACACTCTATGAATGTTGTAATGAAACACGGAAAAGTATGTAACACGTTGTTTGGTTGTTGTATGTTATTTCTGATGAAAAGAAGGAATCAATATTCAGTAAATAACGAGATAACATATACTATCAACTAGAAATAGTATTTACGGTAACACCAGTATTAACGTATTTGAGTTATTATGATTTTTTATTAGATATAAAGGTTGTAGATGTTAAAAAAAGCACAGCAAATGATTGTTTTCAATGCTCTTACTAAACAACAAAGCTTTACTAAAGCCGCGCAGTTACTTGATATTTCACGCACTCAAGTAAGTAAATTGATTCAACAATTAGAACAGCGATTGGGGGTGCAATTGGTGCAACGCACAACGCGATCATTTGCATTAACCGAGGCAGGGCGTTTATTTGCTAAGCACTGTGAAAAAGTAGCGGAAGAAATAAATGAAGCAGAAAGTGAGTTATTAGGGAGTGAAGATAACTCTCAAGGTTTACTACGCGTTGGTATCGCACAATCTTTTGCTTCTAATCATGTTGCGCCTTATATCAATGAGTTTCATGCTCAGCATCCATTAATCAATTTAGAATTGAGTTTGTTTGATCATCGAGTTGATTTAATTGCGGAACAGCTTGATCTTTGGATTGGATTTATGGACTCACCACCAGAAGGCTTTGTGGCTCGTCATTTGAGTAATTGTGATTTTGTGCTGGTGGCAAGTCCTGAATATTTAGCAACCCATGGTGTGCCTTATCAACCAAGTGACCTAACGGAACATAATTGTATTATTTATTTTAGTCGTGAACGTAAAGATAATGTTTGGAGTTTTAGTCAGCAAAATAAAAATCAGGATATTAAAGTGACAGGTAATTATCGGGTCGATTCTGCGGATGCGGTTCGTGATGCAACGATTGCGGGTAATGGTATTGGCTATTTAGCAACGTATTTATTAACTGATGAGATCCGTCAAGGTAAGTTAATTCGACTGATGCCAGATTGGCAATTAACCCAACATATGCCGCTCTATGCGGTCTATCCAAGACATAAATTTTTACCCAATAAAGTGAATCTGTTTATTGCATTTATTCGTCGTCATATAGATATGGGTAATATTCTCTGTAAATGGTAATGATGTAAAAAGCAGCGATCTCACGCAAACGGTTGGCTAAAAAGAATGAAAAATTGTTTCAAATTGTAATTATTAGAGGTAATAGTATCCCTCAGGGGAACTAATGCGACGATTTTCGTTTGCTTAGGTTGAAAATAATGCAATTTAACGGTGTTTTGTTAGATTACTGTTATTTGCAGTAACAATTTGATCCTTGTCACACTTTTTTTTATGAATACACTCTCTCCGCAATCGTTTACTACACCAAACATTGGGGAATAATTTTGCATTATCTCATCGGCATACTCGGTATATTTGTTATTTTTGTGGTGGGTTTTTTATTTTCTGAAAACCGATCTGCAGTGAACTGGCGCAGTGTGCTTGGTGCTTTTTGCATTCAGGTTTTATTTGCTGCTTTTATTCTTTATGTGCCAGTTGGTCGCGTAGTCTTAAATAGTGTGTCTGGTGCAGTATCTGGGGTTATTGAATATGGCCATGAAGGTACGTCGTTCTTATTTGGTCAGCTAGCTCAATTTAAACTGGGCTTTATTTTTGCGGTTAATGTATTACCTTCTATTGTCTTCTTCTCTGCATTAATTTCCGTATTATATTATGTTGGCATAATGAAGTGGGTGATTCGTGGTATTGGTGGCTTATTACAGCGCTTATTAGGTACTACACGCACTGAATCAATGTCTGCAACCGCGAATATCTTTGTTGGTTCTGTAGAAGCACCATTGGTTGTACGCCCATTTCTTGCTCGAATGACTCGTTCTGAATTATTTGCCGTAATGGTTGGCGGCTTAGCTTCTGTTGCTGGTGGTACCATGGTCGGTTACGCTGGTCTAGGGGTGCAATTAAAGTATCTTATTGCAGCAAGCTTCATGTCAGCTCCCGCAGGGTTGATGATGGCAAAACTGGTTGTGCCGCAAACCGAAGGCGTACACAGCATGGAAGACGAAGATGACGGCGAAGAAGATGAACCTGTTAACTTAGTTGATGCGGCTTCTCGTGGTGCATTAAGTGGCTTACAAATTGCGATGGCGGTTGGTGCAAGTTTATTGGCTGTTATTAGCTTAATTGCGATGGTGAATGGTGGCTTAGGTCATATTGGTCATTGGATTGGAATTAATGATCTTAGTTTAAATTTGATTTTTGGTTACCTGTTTGCGCCTGTTGCTTGGCTAATTGGTGTGCCTTGGTCAGAAGCAACGACGGCTGCCAGTCTTATTGGTACTAAAATTGCAGTAAATGAATTTATTGCATTTGCAGAATTAATGAAACCTGAAACGTTAGCTAAACTAAGTGAGCACTCACAAGCTATTGTAACGTTTGCCTTATGCGGTTTTGCAAATTTAACGTCTATTGCAATGTTGATGGGGGGATTAGGTGGCATTGTGCCGAAACGTCGTCCTGAAATTGCACGTTTAGGTATGAAGGCTATTTTCGCAGCAACTCTCGCTAATTTAATGAGTGCAACACTTGCAGGTTTATTTCTTCCTGTTTAAGAGTAGTATATTCCCATTATAAAATTAAAATAAACAGAGAGCTTGGCTCTCTGTTTTTGTTTCGAAGATAACGTACTGATAGTGGGAAAATAATCAATGAAATCTGACAGTGATAAACTCATAGCTAAACATGAACAATTGATTCATAGTGAAGGGCTAACAGTATATTCACACACGCAGCGAGATGATGGCGAGTGGATACAGCATTCATTGATGATTGACGGCTATAACGTGCCTTTTAAGTTTAAACGTAAAGCAAGATATAGGACACTTACTGGTGCAAAAGTAAATATGACCTATTATGTTGATTCAATGATTGTGGCAGGTTTAGAATTTGAAATAATGAAAGTTGTCCGCATCAAGCGTTGTTAATATTCACAAGGAAGATAGAATGAATTGGTATTTTGCCGTTATTCGTAAATATGCCCAATTTCAAGGGCGTTCACGTCGAAAAGAATTTTGGTTTTTTACTTTAATTAACGCATGTATAAGTCTAGCTTGTAGTCTTGTTGATACAACATTGCAGTTACCAACTGTAATGGAAGGTTATGGTGTGTTAGGTGCGTTATATGCAGCTTTTGCCTTTATTCCTACCGTTGCTGTAACCGTTCGTCGATTGCATGATCAAGATCGTACCGGTTGGTGGGCATTAATTATGTTAATACCAATTGTTGGCATTTTAGTGCTGCTTTATTTTATGGTACAAAACAGTACCGAAGGCAGCAACCGTTTTGGTCGTAATCCAAAACAGAATGATAATTCGACACTAAGCGTTTAAATTCGTTGCTATCTTTATTAAATGAACATGACCCAGTCTTCGGATTGGGTTTTTTTATTGAATAGAAACAGAAATAGAATCATTCATTCCATTCCTGAACAATGTGCTTTAGTATGATGTTATTAGCTAACTAAACTGTTTTGACCGAAACAGTATTTATATTCTGACCGAATATTGCTAATAAATTGAGTTTCATCGTTTAGGAGTACGATAATGACGCAACAACACCAATATAAACACTATCAATCCCCCTCATCACTGGCATCGCATGGTTTCTTTTCTGATGCGAGATGCACTGTAATGGTTTTCTCTTCTGTCTCTTATTTTAGCTTCCGATTTAGTAACGGTTCTCTGTAACCGCACTTTTTTATTCGTTAAAAAATCACATGATATTACTAATGTATCTGATTTCAGATATATGGATTGTTATATCTAACAATAAGAAAAGAGAAAAATATGAATACTAAATTATTAGGAAGTTCGCTGATTATTGCGGGCACAGCGTTAGGCGCAGGCATGCTTGCCATACCTATGGTATTAGCACAATTCGGTTTATTATCCGGCTCTTTATTGATGCTACTTATTTGGAGTGGCACGACTTATGCTGCTTTATTATTACTAGAAGCAAGTATTAAAGTTGGTGGTGGTTTAGGCATGAATACCATCGCACGAAAAACGTTAGGTAAAGGCGGGCAATTAATTACCAATGGATTACTTTATGCTTTACTTGTTTGTTTATTAATGGCTTACATTATTGGTGCTGGTGATTTATTACAAAAATTAACCACAGGTTTTGGCCTGCAATTGTCATTAATACAAAGTCAGATCATCTTTACGGTGTTAGCCGGTTGTATTGTTGCCGCTGGTACGGGGGTGGTTGATAAGCTTAATCGTGTTCTATTTTTAATCATGATTGTCGTATTAATTATTACATTATGCGCTTTGATACCCGGTATGAGTTTTAATCACTTTTTTGAAGCCAGTAATAATAGCAATATTGATTTAATTAAAACCAGTGCGGTATTGTTTACCAGTTTTGGTTTCTTCCCTGTTATTCCATCATTAGTTTCATATAATGATAAAGCAAGCCATAAGCAATTAAGAAATATGGTGTTATTAGGCTCATTAATTCCATTAAGCTGCTATCTGTTGTGGTTGTATGCTGTTGTTGGGAGTTTATCAGCAGAGCAATTGATTAAGTTTGATAATGTCTCTGTATTGATTGATGCATTGAGTGCTCGATTCTCTGGTATACATATCATTTTGTCTGTATTTACTGGCTTAGCATTATTAACTTCATTTTTAGGTGTGGCTATGTCGTTGTTTGATCAGAATGTTGATTTGTTCAGACAGAATCGTGCTGTAACTTATGTTTTAACGTTTATCTTACCTTTGCTTGGGGCTATATTTGCCGCAAATCAGTTTTTAGCGGTGTTAAATTATGCTGGTCTGATTTTAGTATTTATTGCTGTATTTATACCGATGTTGATGATTCACAACATAAGAAAATCAGTTCAAAAAGTACCGAGTACTGATTATCAAGTTGCAGGGGGATCATTGGCAATGTTAATGAGTTTATTCTTTGGTTGTTTTTTAGTTGGTGCTCAGCTTATTTAGTAAGTGAGTAGTAGACATGAAACGCTCATTATCTTATCTGTGGGCGTTTTTTGTTTTTAAAACAAAGGATTAAACCTATTTAAAAAGGAGTAGGGTAGCCGATTGACCGATCTGGAATACCCTTTAAAGCCCTTTATATGACCAGTATAAAGTTTAATCATTTAAGTATATCGGTTACTTTGGAGTACGAATTATTATCGCAAGTAACGAATAAACTTTGTAGGAATGATAATACAAACTTTCCTCAATGAGGGCTATCCTCTAACCATTTTTCGTTAGAGTGCTTTTTTTCTAAAAGTGTAAACTTTAAATTACACAAGGTATCCTTGGGATCTAATCTTACTGTTTTTTTATTAGGTGAGTGATTAGTGTTGTTCTATTTTCTAATGATTAGAATGGTTGCAGGTATTTGTAGATGCTATGGGATAAAGCTTTAACAGTTGCTAAAAATGCAAGAGAAGCACAAGTATTGCTGCCTATTGCGACCATGAGCTCAGTTGTTTCTGAGCAGGGAATTGATTTTTTTATTAAGATCATGAATGATAATTTTACTAAAAAAATGCAACAAGGACTGACACAAAGTAATCCATTCTTGCCTTATGATGAACAAATGTTTGTTGATACTGTAGGTCATGAGCATGTGTGTCTATTAAATAAGTATCCAGTTGGTGAGCCTCATTTGCTGATTTGTAGCAAAGAATTTGTTAAGCAATCATCTTTACTTGATCTTTATGATTTTTCAGCTTGGATTCAGGGTGTTACTTATCCCAATGTCCTTGGTTTTTTTAACTCAGCATCAGAGGCGGGTGCGAGCCAACGTCATCGACATATGCAGTTAATAAAAACCGTAATGCCGTTAGAGAATATGATTTTATCGGGCAAGCTACCGTTTAGGCATAAATTATTTACTTTTGATCGTATCAACAGTGAAAAGACCTATTTTTGCTATTTGGCTGCAATGCATGATCTAGGACTGACACCTAAAAAAGTGACGTTAAATATTAACGAGCCTATAGAATGTTTACCTTATAATATTTTATTAACTCAGCATTGGATGTTAGTGATCCCTCGGCTAACGAATCATATTGGTGATATTTTTACTAATGCTTTGAATTACTCTGGATGTTTTTTAGTAAAAGATCAGCAGCAATATGATTGGTTAACAAAGTACGGTTGTTTACGGTTATTAACTGAATGTGTTGTACCTTAAAGATAACAATGACGGGAGTGTTAAGACTCCCTTTTTGATGGATTTGGCATTTGTATTACGGTTAAAAAACGTTTTGGGTAGCCGCTTTGGTAATAGCTTGTTTCAGTGACACCAAAGTGTTTTTTAGATGATGAGCTATGAATGAATTTAAGTATGCCTGGTTTTACTTCCGTAATTATTCCTGCATGACCGGGTTTTCTTATTTTTAAATTTGTACCGGTAAAAATAATAAGATCACCGACTTTTGCCTTTTTTAATGGTATGGATTTATCAAATAGTTGGGTATAGCTAGCTGTTGTTCTGGGGATGTCAATATCAAAATGTTTATATACGTATTGAATAAATCCTGAACAATCGAACCCTTTCGGTGTAATTCCTCCCCAAACATAACGTGTTCCGAGATATTGTTTTGCGAAAGAAATCATTTTATGATTTTCTGTTGTCTTGGTTGCAGTAGATTGGCGAATGTTTTTTTTATGGAATATACTTATTTCTTTGATTGTTTGGGGTGATGCATTTACGTTTGACTCGCAAGCAACGACGAACAATAAAGATAAAGGTAATATGGCTTTAAAATATATATTCATGGTATTTATTGTTTCTATATTGATATTAATTAAGTGTGAGTAGTTTAATACTAAAGGTTTATTTTTAGCTTACAATAGATATTAAGCATTATAATTTTTATTAATATAACAATTTATCTAAATGAGATTTATTTACTTCGAGTTTTTATATGTCAAACAAAACATATCATAATATGCATCTGGTTATAATCAAAATAATGTCTGATAAGTTATTAAATACTTTCCAGTTTTCTTTTTTGTTCTTCATACTTTTATTTTCAAAAACAGTATTAGCAACACAGACATTAACTATTTGGTCTTCACATCAGAATCGTGATTTCTTAACAGTAATGGCAAAGGTATATGAAAAAAAACATGATGTTAACATCTCAATTGTACAACTTGATCCATCAGAGATAAAAGCAGAAATTTTATTAAGTGCTCAAGATGGTGGTTTACCTGATTTTATTGTTATTCCTTCTGATTTTTTAGGATTGCATAAAATGATGAATTTATCGTCTATTCCTGGTGATTGGTATAAAGAAGAACTAAGTTCAAGAGTAAAAGCTTCTGTAGAATTAGACGGAAAGTATTGGGGAATACCTCTGATTCAAGGTAATTTTTTACTTTTATATTATAATAAAAAATATGTGACACAACCGATTACAGATTTTAAAGAGCTTATTCAAATAAAAAAACAATTGCTGGCTAAAAATATTATACCAATAGGGTGGAATTATAATGATATGTATTATTTTATGCCCTTTTTATCGGTATTTAATGGCTGGCCTATTGCTAATGGAAAAATCACTCTTAATACACCAGCAATGGTTAAAGCTTTAAAATATTACCGTTCATTGGCAGATCAAGGCATTATTGATCGACATTGTGATTACCGTTGTTCCCAGCGTGATTTTGTTGAAGGTAAAAGTGCTTATTCTATTAATGGTGATTGGGCATATCATGATTTAAAAGTGATGTTGGGTGATGATTTAGGCGTTGCTGTATTACCTAAGGTCAATGGTAATACAATGCATCCAATGGCAAGTACATTTGTTTTGGCTATTCCTAGTTGTTCACTTCGCTTAAAAGATAAGCAGAAAGTAATTAAGAGTTTTGCAAAGTTTGTTCAGAAATTAAGCAATCAGCAGGCAGTGTATGAAAAAGCGCATTTATTACCTATATCTATGGCGTATTATAAGCAACTTAAAGTAAGAGCAAAGGGTGATAGTTTAATTATGTTTAATCAAATGGCATTAACGAAACCGATGCCATCAATGATGAACATGGCTATTTCATGGCAGGCTATAGCGATTGGTTTTCAACATTATAAAGCTGGAGCAACCGCTGAATATACTGCGGAACATATGCAAAAAATGGCGATAAAACAGCTTCAATCTTTGGATCATAATTGATGAAATTACGCTTAAAATCATCATTAGCATTATTAATGTTAATTATTGCTGTTGTACCTGCTGCGATTGTTGGTGGGTTACTTTTAAAACAACAATCAGATGTAGAAGAGAATTATCGTATTGATATGCTAGACCGATTATCTAAAACGATTGAGCAAGAATTTGATTATCGATTTTCATTACTATCAACAAGTTTAGATGTACTGTCACGTGATAGACTATTTGTTCAAGCTATTGATAACTTTTTTCTTGCGGGTCATGTTAATACTTCTTTAGGTACATTAGTTAAAAATGCACCATTAATTCAAGCTGCTTATTTAGTTGATGATCAATGGGCTGAAATTGAAAGTTATAATGGTATTCGTGGCTTATCTTCTTTTTTTAAATTAAAAGATATACTTAGTTATCGTTTATCTCATCAAAATAATAACGGACGACAATGGGTTTTTTATTATAATGGTGAAGATTTAATGCCATTTAAATTTAATCCCACTCGTCGAGGGATCGTCGTTGGAGTACCTATTTTTCAATCGATGACAAATGGTTTAAAACGAGAACCATTAGGATATTTAATTGTTGTTGTACCAATAGAAAATATTATTAAAGTATTACGGCCTTATTTGAAAGATGGAGAACAAGTGGTTTTCCACAACAATGACAGAGGAAGTGTGAATAATATTGATGATATAAATAATATCATTATTACTCAAGGCGTTATAAATAATAAAACACCGACAATACATAAAACAATAAAGATTAAATTAGAAAATAAGTATATTTCAGAACCTATTGAATACATAATGAAAGTGTATATGGGTAAATATATTGGAGAGAATCCGTATATTAATTCATTGAAATATATAACATTATTTGGTGGAATTATTATTCTACTGTCACTTTTTAGTGCGGGGTTGATCTATCGTTGGATTGCTCGACCATTAAGTGGATTGATGGATGTGGTGCGAGCTTATTCCCACGGCGAATATAAAAGCGCGAATAAAACATTACGTTTTGCTGAATTTTTAATGGTTGAGCAACTCATTCGTAATATGGCAAAAACGATTCAAGCTCAAATGGCAAATTTGGCCACGACGAATAAAGAATTAAATATTGCATATTTAGAAAAAGAACAAGCGAACTTACAATTAGTTAATTTTAATGATCAATTAGAAAAAAAAGTTAAAGAGAAAACATTAGCACTTAGTCGTTCATTATTACGAGAAAAAAATCGACGTTCGATGTTGCAATCATTATTATCGTTTAGCCATGAGCTTCAATCTGGCGATATTATTGAAACGGTAATGACACAAGTGGTCGCTTTATACCCGATGGCTGGTTGGGCAATGAAAAATTATGCCGATAATAAAGGTATATGGGCCTGTGAAAATATAGATCAGTCTCGTTTAGAAAATAAAGATATACAGCCTGAAAGTCATTATAGCGATTATTATCGTGTGCCAAGTAATGGTGAATATTTGCATTGTTTTAAAGTTAAAAATAGTCAGAATGACATTACAGGTATAATAGTAATGCAATATATGGCATTAGAACATGATGACTTTGAAGTGATTTCTTTATTTATTCGCCAATTATCAATTGAATTAGAAGGCCGGTTATTAAATGAAGAGCTAGCGCGAATAGCGGTTACTGATTCATTAACAGGATTAGCGAATAGAAAGGCTTTTGATCTAGATTTAGACGAGCATATTCAATTATTTAATCGTTATCCAGAGCGACATTTTGGTGTGTTTATATTGGATGTTAATGGCCTAAAACGAGCAAATGATTGTTATGGTCATAGTATGGGTGATGTATTATTAATTGAGACAAGTAAACTATTAGTTAAAACTTCTCGAGTGACGGATAAAGTTTATCGGCTTGGTGGGGATGAGTTTGCAATTATTTTAGAAGCTGGCGATTCTGAAAGTTGTAGCATTTTATGGCGTCGGTTAGAAAAAGTACGCAATCAAATTAATTATGCCTATTTGCCTGATGGAAAACGTGTTGAAATTCATTTTGCTGTTGGGTATGCCAGTACTGATCAATACTCAGTAGAGCAGATTTTTTTAGTTGCAGATAAAGCGATGTATAAAGATAAACATCATTTCTATGAAACTACGGGTATTAAACAGTAGTAATATAACCACTGCAATATACATAGATGTTGCAGTGGTTTGAATGTCGGAGGCTTATTTATGATTCGAGTAATTACTACCCTTTGCCATACGATCATATAAGATCACATTAACCGCCGCTGCTAAATTCATTGAACCTTTTGTTGGAACATAAATTGTTTCACGACAAAAATCAGTGATTTCTTTTTTTAATGTGCCATCTTCAGGACCAAAAATATAAAACGCACGTTTTGGGTGTTTATATTCAGGTAATGGCTTCGCATCATCAATTAAATCTACGGCAACGGGTACACAGCCGACAGGAATAATAGCTTTTAGATCTTCAACACCAATTAAAGGGATATCAAGCGCAGCATTTTTGGTATCAGTACAAAATTGCGCTGCATGATCATAACGAGTGCCAGTATAAAAGACAGAGTTGACACCATAACAGCCCGCTGCTCGCATAACAGAGCCGACATTTTCAGGCGTTTTGGGATTAAAAAGGCCTACACAAGAGTAACCCTGACTTTTTTTGCTCATATGTACATCTACTTTAGAAATTGTGGCGGGATTGTATACCTAAATGCGATATTTTTGCAGTAGGTACCATTATTTAGGGGGAGAATAAAACAGGAACTGAGGCTCCTGTTTTTATGTGAGGTTTTACTTACCGCAACATTTTTTGTATTTCTTGCCGCTGCCACATGAACAAAGGTCATTACGGTTAGGTGTTTTGTCAAACATTGTCGTTATTGGTTTGTTTAATGTTGCCGTTAATTCTGTAATATCTTCTTCAACGTCAGCATTGATTGTAAATGATGCAAAAAGCTGTTGTTCTGCAAGTTCTACTTCTAGCTCTTGTTGGCGTGCTTCTGTGTTCACAATCAGTGTGAGTGGGTTGGTTTCCGTGCCAAGCTTATTTTCACGCTTTGTGTTATAGCCACAGCTGCTGTGTTTTGGTTTTTTTTCGATGCGGCCTTTAAAGAAAAATTTAGACATGGGATAACCTGTTTGCTATGTAATATTAGCGTTGTCATTGTTGAATGAATACGCTTAATAACGAAAAAGCCACCAAAAGTAAGGTGGCTGAAATTGCGGGCATAATAACCGCCATTGTGTCGCTTATCAAGCATTGAGCTAATGCCGTCGTAATAAAAATATTCAGAAGATATGATGGAAAATGTAGCAGACGATGTTTAATTCTTTGCTTGCCACCAAGTAATCGATTGCATTAGCCTGAAATTGTCTTCACAATTGAGCGGTTTTATAGAATTTAGTCGAATGTGGTTAGATGTTTAAATCTATTAGTTCAACGAAAAAACCTATCAAATTAATAGGTTTTTTCGTCTATCACTGTCGCCAATAATTGTTAACATACGCAGTATAGAAAATATAAACAGTGCTAAATTGTCTGATATGTTAATACATTAGCAATAAATGCTACAGATTGGATTTACTAATTAGCTAAAATGATAATTAAGGTATAACAAAAATTTTCAATTTTTATCACGAAAAACAGAGAACAAATTGAAAATTACGGCATAATAAAGCCCGTTATACCAAGCAATTGATTGCTATACCAGATCGAATGATCTGTAAATAAATGGGAACATGACATGGTTAAACCAGAAAATAACGCAATTGTGATTTTTGGTGCGTCAGGCGATTTGACTCATCGAAAATTGATTCCTGCGTTCTATCATTTATACGCTAATGGTTTATTGCCAGAAGATTTCGCTATTTTAGGTGTTAGTCGTACGGTATATAGCGATCAGGAATTTCGTGATAAACTGCGTTCTGCATTAGAAGAAAATGAAAAGACAGATGCAGCGATATTAACGGAGTTCTGCGAGCATTTATATTATCAAGCATTGAATACTTCAGATGCTGATCAATATACAGTATTAAAGCAACGTTTAGACATATTCAAAGATACTCATCATACTCAAGGTAATGCGGTTTTTTATCTTGCAACGCCACCTAGCCTATATGGTGTTATTCCTGAATGCCTTGCGGCTCACGGTCTTAACGATGAAGCTGACGGTTGGAAAAATCTGATTGTTGAAAAGCCATTTGGTTATGATCTTGAATCAGCTATTTCTTTAGATAAGCAGATTCACGCATGTTTCCAAGAGCATCAAATTTACCGTATTGACCATTATCTGGGCAAAGAAACGGTACAAAACTTATTAGTTTTCCGTTTTGCAAACGGTATGTTTGAACCATTATGGAACCGTAACTTTATTGATTACGTTGAAATTACAGCATCTGAAGCGTTAGGCGTTGAAGATCGTGGTGGTTATTACGATGGCGCGGGTGCTGTACGTGATATGTTCCAAAACCACTTATTGCAAGTACTCGCAATGGTTGGTATGGAATCACCAGCAGCAATTAATGCTGACTCTATCCGTGATGAAGTGGTTAAAGTGATGCAAAGCTTTAAACCATTATCAGAAGACGATCTGACTAACCATTTAGTGTTAGGTCAATACACTGAATCTGATGTTCGTGGTAAACACCTTCCAGGTTACCGTCAAGAGCACGGTGTTGATGATGAATCTCGTACTGAAACCTATGTCGGTATGAAGATGTTTATTGAAAACTGGCGTTGGAACGGGGTGCCGTTTTATGTTCGTACGGGTAAACGTTTACCGACGCGTGTTACTGAAGTTGTCATTCACTTTAAGAAAACACCGCACCCAGTCTTTGGCGCAAATGCACCAGAGAACAAATTGATTATTCGTATTCAACCTGATGAAGGTATTTTAATGAGCTTCGGCCTTAAAAAACCAGGTGCAGGTTTTGAATCTCAAGAAGTGTCAATGGATTTTCATTATGACAAACTTGAATCAATGAATATGTTGACTGCTTATGAGCGTTTATTGTTAGATTGTATGAAACAGGATGCTACATTATTTGCACGTACTGATGCAGTAAGAGCATGTTGGAAGTTCGTACAACCGATTCTCGATTATAAAGAACAACCTGAGCATTTATTTGGTTATGCTGCTGGAACATGGGGACCAAAAGAAGCGGATGAACTATTAATGAATGATAGTCGTCAATGGCGTTTCCCTTGTAAAAATTTGGCTAATACTGATTATTGTGAGTTATAAGCATGATGAATTATAAAGTATTTGCGACGCCACACGATGTAGTGATTTCTCTTGCTGAAACGATGCAAGCGATGAGTTTACAATCTCAAGCGGTACATATTTCATTATCAGGTGGAAGTACTCCGAAATTGTTATTTAAAGCATTAGCGCAAGCGCCTTTTGCTGAAAATATTCAATGGGAGAATCTTCATTTTTGGTGGGGCGATGAACGTTGCGTTGCGCCAACCGATGCTGAAAGTAATTTTGGCGAAGCTAATGAATTGTTATTCAAGCATATTATAATTCCAGCTGCGAACATCCACCGTATTCGTGGTGAAGCAGAGCCTGTCGCTGAATGTGCACGTTTTTCCGCAGAAATGGATGCAGTAATTCCACATAAACAAGGTTTACCTGCATTTGATTGGATTTTATTAGGCATGGGTGGCGATGGTCATACTGCTTCTTTATTTCCACATCAGACTAATTTTGATGATCCTGCATTAGCAGTGATTGCCACTCAACCACAAAGTGGTCAGCAACGCATTTCAAAAACGGCACGTTTACTTGAAAATGCTGACCGTATTACGTATCTGGTATTGGGTGAAAGTAAGGCTGAGGTCTTATCTGAAATAAATAGTACACCGTCGGATGAACTTGCTTATCCGGCAGCAAAAATTAAAGCCTCTCATGGCGAAACAGAATGGTATTTAGATGCAGCAGCTGCAACGTTGCTAGCACAAGGAGAATAGTATGAAAGGCGATATTGGTGTTATTGGTTTAGCGGTTATGGGTCAAAACTTGATCCTTAATATGAATGACCATGGTTTTAAAGTTGTTGCGTTTAACCGTACCGTTTCTAAAGTAGAAGAATTCCTTGAAGGTCCTGCAAAGGACACTAACATCATCGGTGCTACGTCATTAGAAGATTTAGTTTCTAAGTTAGAATCACCACGTAAAATCATGTTAATGGTACGTGCTGGTGATGTTGTTGATGCATTTATAAATAAGCTTGTACCACTGCTTGATAAAGGCGACATCATTATTGATGGTGGTAATTCAAACTACCCAGACACTAACCGCCGTGTCGCAGAACTTGAAGCTAAAGGTTTATTGTTCGTAGGTTCTGGTGTTTCTGGTGGTGAAGAAGGTGCACGCTTTGGTCCTTCAATCATGCCGGGTGGTTCTGAAGCAGCATGGCCTGTAATTAAACCTATCTTCCAAGCAATCTCTGCAAAAACAGCAGCGGGTGAGCCTTGTTGTGATTGGGTGGGTAAAAATGGTGCAGGTCACTTTGTTAAGATGGTTCACAATGGCATCGAATACGGTGACATGCAGTTAATCAGCGAAGCATACCACTTCATGAAGTCTGGTTTAGAGCTGTCTCATGATGAAATGCAAGCTATTCTTCAAGAGTGGAATAAGACTGAGTTAGATAGCTACTTAGTTGAAATTACAGCTGAAATTATTGGTTATAAAGATGAAGATGGTCAGCCTCTTGTTGAAAAAATTCTTGATACTGCGGGCCAAAAAGGTACAGGTAAGTGGACCGGTATTAATGCACTAGATTTGGGTATTCCACTAACACTTATTACTGAAGCAGTATTTGCACGTTGTGTTTCTTCAATGAAAGAGCAACGTGTTGAAGCAGAAAGCTTATTTGGTAAGACAATTGCTAAGATTGATGGTGATAAGAAAGAGTGGGTTGATGCATTACGTCAAGCACTACTTGCATCAAAGATCATTTCTTATGCACAAGGCTTTATGTTAATCCGTGAAGCATCAGAAGAGTTTAACTGGGATCTAAACTACGGCAACGTGGCACTTATGTGGCGTGGCGGTTGTATTATCCGTAGTGCATTCCTAGGTAATATTCGTGATGCATACGATACAAACCCAGAAATCAAATTCCTAGGTTCAGATACTTACTTTAAAGATATTCTATTAAGCAGCATGCCAGCATGGCGTAAAGTAGCATCAAAAGCGATGGAAATTGGCCTACCAATGCCAACAATGACATCAGCATTAACCTTCCTTGATGGCTACACAACAGCTAGTTTACCAGCGAACATGATTCAAGCGCAGCGTGATTACTTCGGTGCTCACACCTATGAGCGTATTGATCAGCCTCGTGGTCAGTTCTTCCATACGAACTGGACGGGTACTGGCGGTAATACAGCATCTACTACTTACGACGTATAATGTCTAAGTAATCGATATGATTAAGCCACCGTTTTGCGGTGGCTTTTTTTATGCGTGATGTATTATGAAGAATCTAGATTTAACTCGCCATACGCTGGCAATAGAGTAATGCGCGTAATTCCATATTTTCAGCTTCAAGCGCCACTATTTGCTTATGAGCTTCTGTGCGCATATCTTCATTTGTTTTTCGTGTTTTTTCAAAAATATCGCTCAGTGCGCTAAATAACTCTTCACCAGCAAGCAGCATCTCTTTACCGCTGATTTCAATATTATAAGAACGTAATAAATCACGGGCATAGGTTGTTAAATCACCTTTTGCTCGACCTATTTGTTTATCAATTAATGGGCAAGTGTGAGGGTAGGCGAAACCTGACATATTCTGTACCTTTAAAGTCAAATATCCATAAACATACAATTGTTATAAACCTCCATGCCTATAAGGTTATTTTCGCTTACATTTTTGAATTGATCAATATATGCACAATAAGTTTGCTGAAAAATAACCCATTAGCGACAATTTGCTTGTTTATAAAACGTTTTTGGCGAGATTATGTTTTTTTTAACTGGCTGGAGGGGGGCTGGAATATGACATGATGATAAATAAAACCCCCGACACCATGATGATGAAAGGGGCTCTGTATACTATTGTTGTGATTAACTCACTTCAATTGGCCCACCAAAGGCCGTTACAGGTGGTAATTCGCCTTTGAATTTTTCAATGCTCACCAAGCACGTTTGGGCGCTGGTTGCTTGTGCTAATTCGGAGGTTGGAATATCCATGGTTAGAGTATTTGGATCGCCATAGGTATCAATCGAACCAATCTTTTCATTTAATGGGCCGTACCATGCGCCTTCTTCTATACGAACGACACCTTGTGGATAGCTGTCTGTGACAACAGCACCTGCAAGTAATTGACCGCGATCGTTAAATACACGTACAACATCGCCATTCTTAATGCCTTTTGCTGCGGCATCTTTCGGGTTGATGTACACCGGCTCTCGGCCTTGGACGGTATAGGTTGCACGTAACTCATCTGATTCACACATTTGTGAGTGCAAGCGTTTGTCAGGGTGACAAGATTGCATCCAGAATGGGTGTTTATCAGAGCCTGGACCACCATGCGAACGTTCTGTTTTTTCAAACCACATTGGGTGGCCTTGACAGTGTTCATAGCCATAACGTGCAATTTTACGGCTGGATATTTCAATGAAACCTGATGGTGTACCTAGCGCATTGATTTCTGGATCTTGTCTAAAATCAGCGTGACGAACCCATGGCTTACCGGTGCCAAAATCTAGAAAACCTTGTTTCCAGAAAACATCAAATTCCGGCATATTGAATTTGCCAGCGTTGGCTTTTCGGCAATCGTTATACAGCATTTGAACCCATTGCATTTCATCCATGCCACGGGTGTATTCTTTATTTTTATTAAAACGACGTGATAATTCAGTGAAAATATCAAAGTCAGTTTTTGATTGATATAACGGATCAACCAATTTTTGCATTGCGATTAAGCCACGACCACTGTATGAGCCCATAACGTCAATATCGTTACGTTCAAACTGAGTACATGCAGGTAGCACAATATCAGAGAAACGACAGGTTGCCGTCCATGCAAAATCAATCGTAACAACGGTTTGTAATTTTTGAAATGCTTGCTTCATGCGGTTACGATCTTGGTGGTGATGCCAAGGGTTGTTACCGCTGATCACCATCATTTTGTAATCAGGTAGAATCACTTTAGAGCCGTTGTATTTAATTTCTTTACCCGGTTCTAAAATACAGTCGACAAAACGTGCAACAGGGATGGTACGACTATAACCATTGAAATCATTGTTATCCCACTTGGGTTTCTGACCTTCATCTACGTTACGTGGGAAGCCACCGGGTGCTGCAAAACCTGTTGATGGAACACCAATACCTGAGTAATGGTGACCATAAGAAATACCACCGCCAGGTAAGCCAATTTGTCCTACCATCGCAGCAATAACTGCACCCATCCAGTAAGGTTGCTCGCCATGTTCTTGACGCTGAATACACCAACCAAACAGAATTTGAGTACGCTCTTTAACTAGCATACGGGCAAAATCACGGATTTGATCGGCGGGAACGCCACAAATTTCAGCGGCCCATTCAGGTGTTTTTTCAACGTTATCTTTGGTGTCGCCAGTTACGTAACCAATAAATTCATCAAAGCCCAAGCAATACATCTTGATAAATTCTTTATCATAAAGATTCTCAGTGTAAAGCGTGTGCGCCACACCCAGCATAAACGGTACATCCGTTTGAGGGTGAAGATAAAGATGGGTATTTTCTAGGTAACGTTGGGTCTTGTTTTTAACCGGATCAACCGAAATAACATTGATTTCACCTTTCGCTACTTTTTCTTTTAGTTGCTCAAGGTAAGGGTAAGACTCATGCGTTTCACAGTTCCAACCTACTTGGAGGTTTTTAACCGGATCGTTAGCCCATAAAATAATGTTCTTACTGTTGTCTAAAATTTCAGACCATGACGTACCTTGAGCATATACTTCCGTTGAACCTAGTACATAAGGCATAATCGTTTGACCAGCACCTGTTGAGTAGTCGCCAACCTTAGTAATGTAGTTACCATGCATACCGACAGCACGTTGCATGTGGCTAGTACAGCTATGGAACTGACCCGTTTGACGCCAGCCTGTTTGACCTGCATGGAGCGCCCATGGACCGTAGTCCTTTTGAATACGCTCAAGTTCACGGTAGAACAGATCTAAGGCTTCATCCCATGTCACACGAATAAAACGATTGTTACCGCGAGTCTCGCCGCTAAACTTGTGTTTTTTAAGCCACTCTAGACGTACCATTGGGTAACGAACACGTGATGGGTTATAGATAATGCCTTTAATGCCATTGAGCATTTCAGTTGGGTTTTTATCTATTTCAATCGCTTCAATTTGTTGTACTTTTCCCGCATAGATCTGAGCACGGAATGCACCCCAGTGAGAGCCAGAATAGCGCCATGTGCCTTGAGATATCTCATCATTAGCAAATACATTTGCAGAGGCGAGTAGGCTTGGGCCAATCACAGTGGCCGCACTTGTTGTGGCTAGGCTTTTTAGAAAACAGCGTCTTGATACTGACATAGTATTTACTCCATCAATGCTTAGTGTTGGCCATTAGAAAAATCAGAAGAGTGCTTTTGTAAGTACTTCAATACAATGGCTTCGCTATCACGGTCAAAGTTTACAAATGCCAACATTCCGTTAAACATCCCCGGCCATGTGTTTGCATCAAAGTGACTTTCAGCCGGTTGGGTATGGCACACTGAACAGTTAGTGGTATACGCTGTTTTTGCCTGAGCCCATACTGGTGTGATGTCATTGACTAATGAATTTTTAGGCATCCATACTGTGGCAGTAACACGCTGCCAAGGAAGACCAGTTAGGTCATCAACTTTCTCTTCATACTTATCAACCACTTTATCGTTTTGTGCTGATTCTTTAAGTAGAGAAGCAACCGGAATATTCATACCAAAATCTTCCTGAATCACGCGACCATAACCTTTATCTTTACGCCAACCGGCAATCTCTACTTCGATTGCATCATTAGTTTCATCGATAACTTTTACGCCAGAAGCTGGATTTAGAATACCGGCTTCAATTGTCATCGCTTTATCTTCGTAAACAGGAAGGAAGCGAACGCTATAAACTTCTTCGCCCTTGCTATAGTCAGTACCATGAGAAAGTTGGACTAACTCTGACACCATGCCACCACTGGTATCCATATCTTTTGGTAAGTGATGAGCAATACCTTTATGGCAATCTACGCAGCTTTGATCACGCTCTGCTGCATTTTTCATTTGAACACGCGCAACAGGGGACATTTTTTCAAAATCCATGCCTTTATAATCGTGACAATCACGACATTCCTGTGAACCGTTTGCTTTAAAGCGCTCCCATTCATGCTGTGCTAGCACGATACGGCGATCTTCAAATTTTTCAGGGGTATCAATAACACCAGCGAAGTGAGCAAACACTTCTTTGCTTGCTTGTATTTTACGAGATATCTTATCAGTCCAATCATGGGGTACATGACAATCTGGGCAGGTTGCTCGAACCCCTGAACGGTTCTTATCATGAATAGTATTAACGTATTCAGGTACGACATTATCGGCATGACAGCTTACACAAAATTCTTCAGTATTGGTTTTTTCAAGTGCAGTATTAAATCCGCCCCAGAAAATAATACCTGCAATAAAACCGCCAAGGGTTAGAACACCAAGGCTAATGTGAACACTTGGGCGTGATAGGGTTAGCCAAGCTTTTTTTAAAAATGCTTTCATTATTGTTTCTCTTTAAATGATGCTTGCAGCGTGAAGTAGAGGATCAACCACCGTGACCGGGAGGACCAAAAATAAACAATTGCAACATCCAGACTGTGAAACCATAACCGCCAACGAAAATGACACTTAAAATAGGGAACAGGAAAATGGTAATAAAAAGGAACATTTTCCATTCGCGGCTACGTGTTTTCTTGGCAGTAGAATCAGTAATACTGCTCATAAAACCTCCTAAAATTTATGTAAAGGTAAAAGTTATTTTTTATAAATAGATATATCAATTCTAATAACAACATGATCATAAAGTAGACGGCTATACTTATTCAATTAATAAATGCGTTATTCTGTTATTAAAATAGTATTTTTTGAATTCAAACTGAATTGTTAATATTAAAAGCAAGTATGTGTAATTTAATTATTATTTAAGAGCGATTATTACAAAAAATGGAGGGCATAATTGTGGTGATGTTATATTTTTGTTTGGTTTGTTAGGGTTTACTGGGTGTGGTTGTTGGTTGTTGTGGTGCTATTCATAGGGAATATTGATTTTAAATTAAGAGGTGGGTGACAGGTGGTGTATTTCGTTAAAGCTATTACAAATAGAAATGTGAATAAAATAATTTTTAAGGTGTGATATGAATGAAATTGTTAATGGAAAAGGATGAAAAGAGAGAGCTATTAGATAGCTCTCGAATGAATGTTAATCAATTAACTGATATTCACTGCGTAAAATATCAATAATTTCAGTTTTAGGATCTTGGCTTAGCGTTATCGGCTTTCCTGTTATTTTCTCAGCGATGCCCGTATAGATTTTAGATATCTGCATTAATATATCTTGAGGCAGAGCATTGTCTGCGGCTAATGCAAAACGTTCAGGCATGCGTTCTTTATTTAATAAAATATCTGGATCTGGAAAATAATTAAGTAAGACTTGACGAAAATCTTCTTTGGAATTTTCAATAATTTGTCCATCACGATAAGCGGCACCATCCCAAATTCGTGATGAATCTGGTGTACCGACTTCATCCATATAGATAAGTTTTTCATTACCACTCGTATCTGTGACGTAGCCAAATTCAAATTTAGTGTCGACAAAAATTTGGTCTAATTTAGCTAATTCATCACTAATCACGGTAAACCCATCGGCTAATAGTTTTTCGTAATAATTAATATCATCCGTATTCCGGAAATTAAAGGCTTGGTAGTTATTGATGAGATCTTCACGAGTCACATTAACATCGTCAGCTTCAGGTACATTTGGAATATCTTTTAGAATACCTTTGGTTGACGGGGTCATTAGTAATTGTGGTAATTTTTGGTTTTTCTTCAATCCTTCTGGTAGTTGAATACCACAGAATTGACGTTCACCTTGCGTATATGCTCGCCACATTGAACCTGTAATATATTGACGACAAATTGCTTCCACCATTACTGGTTTTGCTTTTTGTACAATCCAGACAAAGGGGTGGGGAATATCAAGAATATGACTATCAGCTAATCCATTGTCTTTGAATAGTTTAAACCAATGGTTTGAGATTGCATTGAGTGCAGCTCCTTTGCCTGGAACGCCTTTCAACCCCCCCTCACCATGCCAAATACAGTCAAATGCAGAGATACGATCACTGATAATCATAATTGCGAGAGGCGCATCAGGTTGAACGTTGTAGCCTTTTTGTTGAATAAGGCGACGACTGTCAGCTTCTGTTAACCAATAAACAGAGCGTACTTTTCCACTATGAACGGGTTTATCAGTACGAATGGGAAGGTCGTCATTGACGGCAAGAACTTGATCTGCAAGGTTCATGGTGAAATTCCTATTTCAAAATGATGACATCGAAATACCGAATACTTAAGATCCAATTTATTTTAAGTACTCATTTTTTTTAGCATAATACGCGGTTAAATCTTGGACTACCAGCAAAAAAGCAAACGATTGCTTTTTGTTTTAAAATAGTACTAAATGTAAAGTATGGTAGTGGAATACCATACTTTACATCATGAGATAGTGTTTTATTGGGGATTAAAAACGTTGATAAAAGGCATGTAGATCACGAGGTGTAATATAAAACATGTGTAAGAACCATTGTTTAGTATCGTTTATATTGAACCAGTCAGGAGTGAATTGAAAATGACTCCAATTAGTGACAACGTGCAAAGCACCGTCATAGCTTGGTGCTAATTCAAACAAGATAACAATAATGATAATTTGAGCAAGGCTAATAAATGGTTTGGTAAAGGCAAACGGTTTAAGTGCCGTACCAAATGATGATTTAAAACGTTTATTTGACAGATCGACGCTGTATATTTCATCTAAGACTAAATGCACGATACCACCAAGTAACACAAACCCACCCGCAAACCAGCTATCTGTTGCCGTGTGACCGAGTAATGCGCAAATATTGACACAACATAAAGCAATGAGACTAACAAATGAAATAGAGTGGCATGCGCCTCGGTGAACGGTACAACGATCAAATACGGCTTTGCCAAAATAACGAATTGTAATAAATAATGATACGACATACAGAATCAGTTCTAACATTGCCACATGAGTGTAGATGTGGCTAATGAGCAGAAAACAACAAAACCCCGCTAAGAGCGTAAACAAGGCTTTCATCGACGTTGAATGGTCTGAGTCTATGTCAGGTAAAAGTCCACCAATGGTGCCAAAAAAGGTCATCCATAGTGCAATGCTAGGGCTAATATGATCAGCAGACAACAGTGTGGTTGCTGTTAAGCCACTGACAATTGCTGCAATCGTGAAGTGGGTTGAGAAATTTGCCAAGAAAAATGAGTTCCAACTGGATACATATACAGGTATTTATCACTGTTAGTTATCATAGTTCAATATTTATCACACTTTTAGTGCAATTAATGAAAGTAAGTGAGTAAAAAAGAATCAGTTTGGATTTTGTTATAATGGATGTGACTAAATTACGCTGTAAATAAGTAGAGGGTAAAATGAGTATAGCAGCCGCATACTATTTAAAAAGAATACGGCAACTAGGTAGTAGAAGATGTTTTGATTAGCCCGTGATAAGTGCTGATATAATACCGATGACACCACCGAAAACACCGCCCCAAATAACCAACCAGCCAAGATGTTCACTGATCATTTTTTGAACCATTTCTTTAACCATCTTCGGTGTTAGTTCATTTAAACGTTGGTCAATAATATCTTCAATTTTATCTTCAATATCATGCAATGTTTCAGGTTTGATTAATTGTTGTTTAAGTGCAATTTTGAAGTTGTCTTGGTGGCTGATGTCTATTACTGACTCTTTCATTTTTGCGATGAATGGTTCACGTAAAGGTTCCATTGCTTCTGGCCCCCCCATCATGGTGATCATGCCACCAAATGATGAGTTCATGATGACATCAAGTAATGAATCAAATGTTGGTGCAAAATCAATCTTGTTGATAATTGGCTGCATATCAAGTGATGTTGATTGGTCGGTATCTTGGTTTAAAAAACGACTAATATTTTGTTGAGTGAAAAATTGTTCCATCATTAATGCTTTTATTGCCGCTTTAAATGCTTCAAAACGAGCAGGAATAACACCTGAGCCATAAAGCCCCGGTACTTTTTCAAATAACATATAAATGGCAAGCCAGTTGGTTAATGCACCTGAAAAGGCAAATAAGCCACAATAAAGAATAATATGCTGATTGCTAATATAACCAATAAATAAAAGTAGAAGAGAGAGGGCATTAGTCATGAAGCTTTTATTTTTTAACATGTGCAGTTCTTAGTCGTTATAACACCGATATATACGGTCATAGGGTCAGTAAATAGCATTGTGCCATTCAAAATTAGCCTAAATTCTAACAGATAGAAACAGACCAATGCTACATTTGTGTTCACTGACAGTAATAGTGGTTTTACGATTTAAACTTCAGATGGCAATTGTTATACTCGCCTGCTCTGCATTTATTGTCTTACTGAGTATTTTTAATGACCCGTTTTACAGCTGAACAAACTGCTTTTATTCATCATCAGTCAGGTAATGCACTGTGTGTGGCTGGCGCTGGAACGGGTAAGACAACAACGCTAATAGGGGTTGTTGAACATAAATTACAGACCATTGTTGCTGACAATATGTTAGTGCTCATGTTTAATCGTGATATCCGTACTGATTTTAAAGCAAAATTAGTTCAAATTCCGATGGCAGCACGTGTACCTGTTCATACTTTTCATAGTTTTTGTTTTCAGTTATTAAGGCAGTCGGGGTATCTGTCCACGACGGGCTATCAAATCGATTTTAATAATGGTGATAGTGATAAAACCATTGCTAAACTTGTATTACGTCAAATGGCGGCACAAGAAAAATCGTATCAAAAGCAACAGACGTTTAAAGATCCTCGTACTATTGAATTGTTAATGAGTTTTATTGGATTAGTAAAAGCACATATGCTGCCGCCAAAAGAAGTCTTTGATATTTCAGAAATTAACCGAGAATATGCCTTTATTGTTGACGCTTTTTGGAACTTTGAAACCGTACGTAAAGAGCGTAAACAGCTATTCTTTGATGATTGGCTGGTGGAAACAATTCAATTATTAAAAAATGATCATGCTTTATTGGCTTACTATCACCAACGTATTCAATTTATGATAGTTGATGAATTCCAAGATATAAATACCGCACAATATCAATTATTGAAATTACTATTATCACCACAAGCACAATTAGTGGCTGTGGGGGATGTCGATCAGTGTATTTATAAATGGCGTGGCAGTGCGCCACAATTTATGCTTAATTTTGAACAAGATTTTGCACCCGCAACAACGTATAGCTTATCGCATACATTTCGATTTGGTCATAGCCTAGCATTAACTGCGAGTCATTTAATTGCTAATAATAAACAGCGGTTTCACGACTTTCAAACTATCGCCCATGAATCCGTGGCAGATACGTCTGTTGAAGTGATTGGTACGGCGCGGCAAGTGGGTGAAATCGCACAATCAGTCGCTGATTTTATTTCAAAAGGTGGGCAACCTGCAGAGGTCGCTATTTTGGTTAGGCGTTGGTCACAAGCAATGTTATTTGAGCTAGCATTTTTAACTAAGAAAATACCTTACCATATGCCGATCGGTTCGGTGTTAACACATAGTCGTGAAGTAAAGTTGTTAATGGATATTATGATATTAGCAACGGGGCGTTTTTTGACGTTAGCTGATAATGATAAGGCCAATTTATTGTTTAACTTATTATCATTTCCACACTGTTATGTACCAAATAAAAGCTTACGACCATTATGTGAGTCTTTAGCACAACGACCAAGTAATGAGTGGCTTCGTTTAATAAAGCAAACCGAAAAGATTCAACCGACACTTAATTTAGAAACCTTCAGTGATCGTATTGAGTTGCTATTAATGCTGCAACGCAAAGGTAATTTTAAAGCGCTGGTGGTTTATAAGCAATATCGTCGTGACAGTGAGCTTGATAATTGGATTTGGAAAACAGAAGCAACCGCAACAGAAATAGAAGAAGCGGTTGAACGCTTAGACAGTGTTGAAACAGTATTAGAATCAATGGATCAAAACTGTGATAAAGCTTTGCAGTATTTTGAATATTATACTCAACAGTCAGTTGTTGAAAATCAGTCGCAAGATAACAATAATAGCGTACAACTAACGACTATTTTTAGAGCCAAAGGGTGTGAGTATAGTCAGGTATATTTACCTTATTGGGATAAAGAAGCGTTTCCTTATGTGAACCGATCATCATTGGGTATTTCGGCTGACACGGAAGAAGAACGTCGGCTTGCTTATGTGGCGATAACGCGAGCTAAGCATAGCGCTAAAATATATTATACGGTTGAAAATACCAAGAAAGATCATTATGTTCGTAAAGATAAAAATGCCAGCCAATTTATTATTGAATCAAAAGCAGATGTAGCCCAGGAAATCGGTCCTAAGTTATATCATAATGGTGAATTGCCATACCATAAATCACCTGTGGTGCAGGGGTATTATCGTCGTTTGGCTCGTATTGATGATATGCAATCACCACCAGAACCTGCCTCTATTTCGCAACCAGAGCCAAATGCAGCAGGGGAGAGTGTGTATAGCTATGAATGGGCATTACAGCAACCGATTCCAGGTAAATCAGAGAAATTGATTCGTAGCATGGTGCAAACGAAATCAGTGAAGTATTTAGAAACAGAAGTAACACGTATTGTACGAGAATTAAAGCAAGCTGGCACGGCTAAACAAAAGGTACTTATTAATCGCCTTATTGTTGTTGCTCGTGCTAAAGCTCGTCAATATATTTAACTATTTGGGATAGAAAGATTTTATTGGTGGTCACGATTAGCGCGAGCTTCACGTTGACCGAGATTCTGCTGGACAGCAAATTCTAGTCGTTCTCGTAATTGACGAGATTTAATTTCAGCATTTTTGAATCCGAATGCTTGTAAGAATTTTTTTATCATAAAACGGCCTATTAACTCATTATTAGATAAAGAATAATCCTACTAATTGATTGATTATTCTTTAATGTTAGTGAATTAACATCGTCCTTGAGCTTCCTATTGCTCCATTATATCGTCTGTTTTAAGTGCACAGGACCCTATTGATATAAAGGATGTTAAAATTTTAATAAGTATAACGGATTAACTTGTAGTAAAACGTTGTACTTATGTGTTGATATTATGGCACTATTTTTTTACTGTCAAAGTAATATTTAGCAGCGATGACAAAAGCAGATAAGATGCTAAAAAAGACCTAGATCACACTTTTGTTGACTGGCTTTGCCATTTATCAACCACTAAAGCGGCAATTAAATCCCCTTCAACATTAACGGCAGTACGAAAAGTATCTAATGGGCGTTCAATAATCAGTAATATGGCGATAGCTTCTAGTGGAATACCAACAGCAAGTAGAACTAATTGCATACCAGACATTGATCCTGATGGCATTCCTGGGGCACCAATTGATGACACCATCGCCATAATGAAAATCATAATAAGTCCTGATGTTCCTAGCTCTATACCATAAAGTTGGGCTAGGAAAATGGCCGCAACCCCTTCAAAAAGAGCTGTTCCATCCATATTCATGATCGAACCTAACGGCAATACCATACTACTGGTAGGCTGCGATATACCTAAATCTTCTTGCGCTGTTTGTAATGATAACGGCAATGTAGCAGAGCTTGATGATGTCGCAAATGCCATTGCCATTGGAGCAGAGAGGGCGCGAAATAATGTTGAATATTTAATCCCTGTGAACAATTTCGCCAGTAATGGTAATACGATGCCACCATGAACTAACGTTAATGAAAAGACCAATAAAGCAAAGAGTGCTAATTCACCAAAAATGCTATTACCACTTTGAGCTGTAAATTGAAATACAATCGCAAATACAGCCAAAGGTGCAAGTTTGATTACCGCAGAGACGACTCGGTTAATCGCAATATTGAGCCCTGAAATAAGCTCAAAAACAGGGTGCTTAGGCGGTAAACTGGCTAATAAGGCAATGCCTAATAATAGTGCAAATACAACAATGGCTAATAAATTTGTCGTTGCAAGTGCTTGAAATGGATTGACTAATGCCATGCTAAATAATTTCTCGGCAATAGCACCACCAGAAGAGGCGCTATTATCAATCAATTGAACATGACTTCCGACTGTCACTTGTGCTATATCAATTAGATGTGGCCATTTAGGAATTGCAAGTGAGACCCCAAGGCCTAAACAGATCGCGAGGGTTGAGGTTAAGCTATAGAAAGCGATCGTTTTGTAACCTAATGTTTTTAAACGGGAAGTTGAGCCTATGCTAGTAATTCCCTGTAATAATGAGAATAACACTACAATACCAACCAGCATCTTGAGTAAGCCGATATAGGTTGTTTTAGTTAACATTAGTAATTTAAAGGTTGTGGAGTGCTCAAAGCTAGGTTGTAAGGGTAAAAGAGAGGCAAGACCCCATGCAAATAGAGCAGCAACCATTAATTGGAAAGGTAACGATTTGAATAGACGACGGTTCATGGAAAAGGTCTCTGTTCGGTGTTCGTTTCGTAACGAGAATATAAAAAGAAGAACTTGGTATTAAAAGGCTTATTAATTATATCAGGTGCCTAATCCAAGAAATGTATTAAATATAAAGGGTAGTGTAAAAATAAAAACGCTCTGACATAAAATGCCAGAGCGTGGCAAATGCCATTCTCAATTAACGATGATCTGGATTTATATCCAAATAAAGTATAAGTAAAACAAAAATAATATCGTTAATAAGTTAATTGCTAATCCATTAGCGTATGGTATTGAACAAGTGAACATAAAACAATCTCAACGCATATTGCTATGCGTTGAGGTGATGATAAGTATTTACTTATCGAAGTGAATAACCGTACGGATACTCTTACCTTCGTGTAGTAGCTCAAAAGACTTGTTGATGTCTTCTAGG
>NZ_WMDN01000023.1:0-57827 GCF_021236965.1 Photobacterium carnosum
GGTGCGTGAAATACCTATTATGTTTAATAGAGGCCAAAAAGCAAAAATTTACTTAATTTATGGGTTTAGAACGAAATGACAAAAAAATGATAGGGGATAGGCGAGTTAATGTATAATCAGCGCGGGTGCTCTTGGATATTTGTCAGGAGCATAACAACTGTGACTGGCAGATAGATGAAAGCCCCGTTAATTTTTAAATCAACGAGGCCAACAGATGTATCTAGCAATTCATATGTTAGTGCCTCTTACTGTAGGAGGCAAGCAAAATGCCAAAAAGAAATTTTCCAATAGGGTTACTGATAGTGTGTATCACATTATTAGTGGCATTAACTCTGGTTAGAAGTAACCTTTGTGAAGTGCAGTACCAGGACGGTACAAAAATCTTTAAGGCAGTGCTTGCATACGAAGTAAGATAATCTAGCCTAAATGGTGGGGCAGTCATGCCTCACCATTTCAGGTCTTGTTTGGTTACATTGCCAATGAGCACCCAATCCTCATACTTTCAAATTAGTCTCATTTAACATCACAAATTTTATGCGTACTAACAACAATTATGCTGGTTCTAAATTAAATTCATTTAATTCTTCAGCAATAGTCTTTTCTGCTTCTCTTAGCCGAGTCTTGGCGTAACTCAAGTAAATGATAAAATCTTCGTTGGTAACAGATGCCAAAGGCTCCTCAATGAAAAGTAAACATTGCTCTAGAGCTCTTTTAACTTCCTTATACCCCAAGATATTTTCAGCTTCATAATAAGCATCATTAATATAATTAAAAACATCGTCCAATTGTTGTAATTTTTGTTTTGTTGCCATGGCAGACAAATCTTTTTCGTATTGGCCATAAACTATTTGACTAAACACCTGGTCAATAAATATAATTTCCATCTTTTCTCTTTTTGATTTCCTGTAATTAACGAAAATCAAAAATAATGATAAAATCATTATAAATCAATAGGAAGTGGCTCTTTTTTTACACTATTTCTATTGGTGTATTTAGACAATAAAACTATATTGTAACTATCAATGACTTCAAGTAAGTAGTGAGGAGAACTTAATTCATAATCGTCCTCATATCTGTTTAAAATTAAAATAATTTCAACTTCACTCAACATACAGCTCGATGCTAATAGCTTTCTTTCGCGGTTATCTATCATGAAAAGGTGTATTTTTGCGTACTTCCTTGGCATAACACGATCCTATCTCTTCTTAAAGAAAGTAAGGAGCAGTGGGATAACCACAAATACAGCAATAATAATCAGCGCGTTTATCTGGTCCATACTATCTCGTGGTGTATTTAACAATCATAAAAAATATATAGCAGGCTAAGAAGAATAAAACACCTGTATTTAACAGTATGGATCTTATGCGAACCAAAAAACGAGAATGAACGATTATTCATTATTCCATGACAATACGATAACTTTAAACTCGGTAACGTCCAGATACAAAAAAGGCCGCCAATGGCGACCTCTAGATAATTAATTATCTTATTTTAATAAATAGACATTTCTCTAAGAATATCAGCTAAATCATTTGAGTTTATTTCATTTTTAACAAATGATTCAACAACATAAGCCAGATTTTTTTCGGTCTTTAATGTTACATCATGTAATTCTAAAAATGTACTCGCCGCAGTTAAAGCTGTTCTTTTGTTAGCATCAACAAAACAATGGCCTTTAGATATCGCTTCAATATATAAGGCTGCAACTTCAAACAGATCATCCATGCCGCCATAGAGAACATTAGTTTCTATTCTACCTAATGCACCACCTAACCGGTCATTTCCATAATAGCCTTGTGACCCTCGCTCTGTGGTTAGTATTTCATCATGAATATTAATCACATCATCTAAACTTAAAGTAATCATAAATCAGCGAGTAATTCTAAAGCTTCTCGATTTCCACGCATAGCTCGACGAGCTGCTGCTCTTACAGTAACCGTTCGATCAGTAGAGGTCATCATCTCAACATAAGAAAATGGGGCAATACTTGGTTTTTTATCTTTATTCTGTCGTGCTTTATTTAGTAATTCTTGAGTTCGTGGATTCATAAAACTTACCTTCAAGTTTAACCTCGTAAAAACATGCGGCAAGCTAACAAGGTTATTCAGCCTTTCGGGAGCTACCCTAGCCGCTAATTTTAATTGTACGTATAACCTTCTAAATTTACAACGTAACACCAATATACAAAAATACCGCCTCAAATTGGGCGGTATTTAACATCAAAGCTATTTATGCGCACTAAACCTGTAAAACCACCAGATATAAACTATAAAGCTAAATCATAAAAAACCGTTTAGCTATAAGAAATATAATAATGTTTGCTCATTATATTTAGTGAATATTAAAGGGTTTTAGTTGCTAACTTGTACATTAAGTTCATCGTCAGTAAAGTAACGATGACCCTGCCCAAGACCTTTAATTTTTTTAAACATTAGATCATGATGCTTATCTACTAAAATATCAGCCTCATTCGAGCATACTCCCCCAATAAAAATATAGCGTCCTTCTGTATCTAAAGAGTGGCAAGGATTTGTATTTACTGTCGAAAGTGTTGCGGTTACGTCCTCGATGACACAGGTTACTTTTCCTTTAATTACCCCAATAATACGTTTGACACGATGAGCCTTTTCACCACATTTCCATGCTTGTCTCGTCCCTAATTCGTAACCATGCTTTTCTTTTCCTCGGTGGATGTGGACTACGATATTGAGATCTCTTTGAACGAATGAAATATCATTATCTTTTATTTCTAACGATGTATTTGCTGTTGTCATTACTGTAGTTTCATCAAAATTTAAATACTTAATCGGGTTTGCAGCCCCCTTTGGGAAGTGAGCTGAAATGGTTTTATATTTAAGTTGAACTCTGATATTTTCTGGGGCTAGTTCACCATGAAATCCCCAACGCTGTTTTCCTTCAATATCGACAGGATACCAAGAATGAATCTTATACACTTCTCGAGTTAAGCCACGATAGGTAGGGATTGCGTAAATAGCTTTGTCTCGCTTCTTTCCAACAACCCAAGCAGATCTTGTCGCTTCGTACAGCTCATCCTGAGTAATCTCTCGGTGATATCTTTTGTTTATATTGATTAAAATGATTGGCAGTGACGTTGTTAGTACCTCGGCACTGTACATAGCAATAATCTCATTCGTTGACTTTATACCAAAATCATTGGCGTAATACCCACGTTGCAAGTTAGACAAATTAGTCAGGCCGACCAAATCGATAACTGCTGATTCAATTTCGAATGCGGTAGCTTCTTCTAAACCATGTCTGAGGATGTAATACTCTATGTTCTCACCACCATCTAAAATATCTCGAATAATATCGAGCTTATCTGATGAATTCTCTTTTTCTAATGCACATGCGACATGATTAAAAATTCGGTTTCCACACCCTTTCCCGACATAGAAAATATTTCCTGTACGAGGGTCACGAAGAAAATAAACATAATAATTGATCTGTTCAATCACGGACTGAGAAAACATAAAAAGTGTTCCGATTAAGTCAGAAAGCTTAACTTTCCGATAAATGAATGGTGATGGTTATTACAATGACAACGAACAATAAATATTACATTAATAAAAGAGTCTGACACAGTGTGACATTACTAACAGACACGCTGTAACGTCCAGATACAAAAAAACCGCCAAAAGACGGTGGTATTACTAATAATTTGAAATGGCTTTCCACTTCCATGTAAATCCTTTTGGTTGTGAATGCACTCGAAATGAAAAAACAACCTGAAAAGCCGTTAACGATAATATCATATTGATATAATTATCAGTAAGTAAAGAATGATAATTAGGGATCATTCTTTATTCAATAGCAATAAGATAACTTTAAATACTCTCAAAGAACCCCAAAAATCGCCCCTAGAAACGATTTTAAGACCACAAATACAGATCACTCGACACCTAGTATGACTTTTCGTTAAAAACGGCTGTATTTAACAGTATGCATCTATCCCGCACTACGTGTGTAAACCCAATATAGTAATGTCACTTTTTACCAACTTAGAGATGTGAAGTGGCATAGTTAATTTGGCCACCTAGTTAGAGGTGATATCATCACCTCATAATTTAATAGGTGACACTATGACTAAAAGAATACGTCCTAATTTTACACCCGAATTTCGATTAGAATCAGCACAACTCGTTTTAGATCAAGGCTACTCCATAAAAGAAGCCGCTGAAGCAATGAATGTCGGTAAATCAACAATGGATAAGTGGGTTCGACAACTTAAAGATGAACGTGATGGGATTACACCAAAAGCAACACCAATGACACCTGACCAGCTTAAAATTCGTGAATTAGAAAAGAAGATTAAACGGATTGAAATGGAGAAAGAAATACTAAAAAAAGCAACCGCTCTTTTGGCCTCGGACTCATTCAAAACTTCATTTTAGTTGATGAATTAAAAGCTTATTATCCTGTATCTATCCTCTGCAATGTCTTTGACATTCATCGCAGTAGCTATAAATATTGGGCTAAACGGCCCAAAACGCAGTCAAAAGAGCAAGTGCTATTATCTAGTGAAGTGAAGGCTGCACATCGTGCTAGTGGTGGCTCTGTAGGAGCCAGAACGATTGCAGGTATCGTTACAACTAAAGGCGTGCCGTTAAGTCGATATAAAGCCACTAACGTCATGAAAAAATTAGGGTTAGTTAGTTGCCAGGTTAAGAAGCATCGTTATAAAAAAGCAGAAAATGCACATCTAAATATCCCTAATACATTAGATCGCCAGTTTGCAGTTACTGAGCCTAATCAAGTTTGGTGTGGCGATGTGACATATATTTGGTCAGGACAACGTTGGTTGTACCTTGCTATTGTGATTGATTTATTTTCTCGTAAGGTCATTGGCTGGGCAACGTCAGGCTCACCCAATACAGATCTAACAGGTAAAGCCCTTTCGATGGCTTATGAAGTTCGAGGGGCGCCTAAAGGTGTCATGTTTCATTCCGATCAAGGCTGTCATTATACAAGTAAACAATTTCGCCGATTACTTTGGCGGTATCAAATTACACAAAGTATGAGTCGACGTGGAAATTGTTGGGATAACGCCCCGATGGAACGATTTTTTAGAAGTTTTAAAACAGAATGGATGCCAACGGCGGGTTATCGTTCATCGAATGAAGCTAAAGTGGCGATCACTAAATACATTATCCGATATTACAACCAAGTCAGGCCCCATCAATATAACGGTGGCTTGACGCCTAATGAATCAGAACGCCGATTTAATAATGAATACAAATCAGTGGCCAATTTTACTTGACCACTTCACATTTCTAAGTTGGAGGAATGTCACATTTTAAAGTAGGGCTGACACGTAGTAAAAAAGCCTTGACTTCACTACTCTATAATCCATTTTCACCACAATGAACTACCTTAAAAGGAGACATTTTAAACAGGGAAAGACAAACAAACATGTTATGCTAACTCAAAAAATAACTCATTTTACCCTTCAACAATAATCTTTTCCGCTTCTCTTAGCCGAGTCTTTGCATAAATTAAGTAAATAATAAAATCACATGTAATTTCCCAATAATTAACCTAACTTAAAATGTGACATGATATTTTTTTTTGACTTATATATATCTTTATCGCTTTTGCAATTGGATGATTTCATAATAGCTATAACGAGAAGAATAAAATGTAATGATATTACAGAATACAAATACATTTTTAGCATAAAAAAAACACTAAATATAATCAGATATATTGATAATAATATAATATTAATGACTTTATTATTCATATGGCTATTCCATTATGTTAAATTATGTTTAGATATTTTTATCACTGCTTTTTGCAGTATCAATGTATTGGGGTATGTTATTAAGTTACCGTTATCATGTTTAATCAAAACGTGAAAAATTCTTATGTCAATAATCTCACCACTGATATCTTCATCTTTATCTACTATTTTTACCACATCTCCAACTCGGTAAGGAAATACAAAAAATATCAATAAACTAGCAGTAATGTTACTTAATATTGACCATTGCGCGATAAATGCAACACCAAGAACCGCAAAAATAGAAGATATAAAAACAGATACATCCCCATAGCCAATACCTGTTGTGATTAAAAATAGCGATATTAAAATAAATAGCAATGAGAAACTGAAGCTGCGCTGTATGAATTTTGCCCTATGAACCTTTACACCCTTGGCGTTTGCAAGAGATGATATTGCCTTGTAAATCAACACCTTACATATTATATATACGATAAATAGTGTCATGCCAATTAAAAATTTAAACATAATAGGATGTTGAAACAATGACATACAACCCTCTTAATTCACGTATACAGACAACACAAAAACACGTCTAATATAAAACAAATTGAATATAAATATTAGTAATATCGCTAACTTATTGATAATATATTACCAATTAATAACAGCAAGTCAAAATATATTATGTTTTTTACTCCACGTTCGTTATGAAGTGGTCAAATTCATTAAGTTACAACATTAATCGTTTTGTTTATCTTGGGTCACCTAAATAGTCCAGTTTTGCGGTGTGCCAATTTTCATAATGACCGCCCTTGATCTCCTAGTAAAGGACCTGATCGAGGTATTGAAGTGAAGTTCAAAAAAAACAGTTTTGACACTGGAGATTTGTGTATAAGAGAAAGGCCTAGGCGACATCTAAAATCAGGCCAAACTCCCACAAATAAATTTATTTCAAATCCATTTTTTCAAAAAAAATGTAGCTAAAAGACCAAAACATAAAGAGAAACAAATAAATACAACTATCCAAAATGCATTAATATTATCAACTCCAGGCATCCCACCAACATTTATCCCCATTAATCCAGTAAAGAATCCTAAAGGTAAAAAAATAGCAGCAATAATAGTTAATACATAAGATCGATGATTCATTTTTTCTGACATTAAGTTGTTAATTTCATCTTGAACCATTCCCGATCGTTCTCTTAAAGCATCAATATCTTCAATATGCTTAATTTGACGATCAGCTATAGTTATTAAATTCAAACGATACATTTCGTGTAACCAAGTTAATGGTTCATTAATTAATTTATTCATAGCTTCACGCTGAGGGGTAAGATATCGACGAATACCAATACTTTGTTTTCGTATTTTTAATAATTCCGCTCTAATTGAACCTAGATCTTCATCTTCTAAAAGATATTCTTGAGCTAACAAATTATCTTCAAGATTATCAATAGTATCAGCCATCCGTTTTACAATTTGATCAAGCCATGAAATAAATAATAATGGTATATTTATTGGGCCATTTCCTTCAGTTAAACATTCTATTATATCTCCTGTTGATAATAAACGACGTTTACGGGTACTTATTAATATTCTTCCATTAGTCCATATTCGTAATGAAACCATATCTTCAGGGCTTGATTTTGGATTTAAATTAATCCCTCGGAATACCGCCAATAAATTATCATGTTGTCTAATAATATGAGGACGGCTATCATCACTCAGTAATACTTCTTGAGCTATTTCATTTAAGCCACTGTGTTCTTTGAACCATTGATGAACTTCTTGTTCAGTATAATCAAAGTGTAACCATAAATTATCTTTAGTATGGGGAATTTCATTCCAATCTAATTGGCGCATCCCTCCTTCACAATCTAAAACTATTGAATGAATCAGCCCTGTTGGTTTTTTATTAGTAGTCATGGTGGGTACTTTATCTACATTGATGTATGAATAATAATCTATTTTATGAAATTTTCATGCTTTAAATTAGCGATTACAAATAATTTAGAATAGCTTATTACAGTTTAGGCAATCAGCCTAAAGCCCTAAATATAGATAAACATTTCTCACATGCGAATATGATTGCGATATTGAAGGGAAACAGCGTTGGGGATTTCATGGTGAACTAGCCCCAGAAAATATCAGAGTTCAACTTAAATATAAAACCATTTCAGCTCACTTCCCAAAGGGGGCTGCAAACCCGATTAAGTATTTAAATTTTGATGAAACTACAGTAATGACAACAGCAAATACATCGTTAGAAATAAAAGATAATGATATTTCATTCGTTCAAAGAGATCTCAATATCGTAGTCCACATCCACCGAGGCAAAGAAAAGCATGGTTACGAACTAGGGACGAGACAAGCATGGAAATGTGGTGAAAAGGCTCATCGTGTCAAACGTATTATTGGGGTAATTAAAGGAAAAGTAACCTGTGTCATCGAGGACGTAACCGCAACACTTTCGACAGTAAATACAAATCTTTGCCACTCTTTAGATACAGAAGGACGCTATATTTTTATTGGGGGAGTATGCTCGAATGAAGCTGATATTTTAGTAGATAAGCATCATGATTTAATATTTCAAAAAATTAAAGGTCTTGGGCAGGGTCATCGTTACTTTACTTACGATGAACTTAATGTACAAGTTAGAAACTAAAACCCTTTTAATATTCACTAAATATAATGAGCAAACATTATTCTATTTCTTATAGCTAAACGGTTTATTATGATTTAGCTTTATAGTTTATATCTGGTGGTTTTGTTGCAACCATTTAGAAATGTCACTTTTTACCAACTTAGAGATGTCACATATTGGTATACTTGGTGGTGTTTTTCGCCACGTATAGATCTCTGTGCCATGTTACTTTCCATGAGTCCAAAAGAATTAAATCGAGTTGATGTTATTCGTGATATTAGTGAACGAAGACTTCGACAAAAAGATGCTGCTGAGTTACTGAAATTATCTCGACGACATATCCAACGCCTCGTTAATCAATATCGCGGACAAGGTCCAGCGGGATTGGTCTCATTACGCCGTGGTAAGCCGAGTAATCGGCGCTATACACCTGAATTTAAGCAGCGTGTGATTGATATTGTTCGTCAGTTCTATATCGATTTTGGACCGACATTTGCTAATAAAAAATTGCGTGAAAAACACCAACTAAAACTCTCAACTGAAACGCTACGTCAATGGATGATGGCGGAAGGTTTTTGGATATCTAAACGTCAAGCAAAGCCAAAGGTTTATCAACCTCGTTATCGTCGTGAATGCCTAGGTGAACTAGTACAGATCGATGGTTCTCACCATGATTGGTTTGAAGGTCGAGCAGAGAAATGTTGTCTCACCGTGTATATCGATGATGCGACAGGTCGACTCATGACCTTACGATTTAGTGATGTTGAATCAACCTTTGATTACATGAATATCACCCGCCAATACATTGAAGAGCATGGAAAACCTATCGCTTTTTACAGCGACAAACATTCAGTATTTAGACTCAATCGCGGTGAAGTAAAAACAGGTAAGCAAATGACTGAGTTTGGTCGTGCTTTGTTTGAACTTAACATCGATTTAATTTGTGCTAATAGTTCTCAAGCAAAAGGACGTGTAGAGCGTGCTAATAAAACACTACAAGACCGTCTGATTAAAGAAATGCGTCTTGCTGGCATTGATTCGATTGAAGAAGCCAACACCTGGTTACCTGAATTTATTGCTGATTTTAATCAACGTTTTGCACGAACACCCTATTCACTCCACGACGCACATCGCCCATTACGAGAATCATCAAGTGAACTTGATGATATCTTCGCTCGTCAGCGAAGCCGTGTACTCACGCGCTCTCTCACTATCCAATACGATAAAGTTGTTTACTTAATCGAGCCAAACGATGCCAATAACCGTTTAATAGGTAAACCCATCATGGTTTACGACTATCCTGATGGCACCATTAGTATTAAGCATTGTGGCCAACCATTAACTTATTCTGTTTTCGATAAACTTCGAACGGTAAACCAAGCAGCCATCGTTGATAACAAACGACTAAGTGCAGTACTCGCCTTTGCTAAGCAAAGCCAAGACCAGAGAGAAAACACTCCGGAACGAACTCGAAGTAAAAGGAACATTAGCCGAGCCGCACAACAACGAGCCATGAATATTACCTTGATGAAAGAGTCTGACACAGTGTGACATTTCTATCTGGGAGAGTTATGTGACATTACTAACTTGCACTAACAACGTGATCGCTGTTCATTCAAAACGAACAGAATAGCCGGTGTTTTAATGGGTTTTTCTAAATTAAAACAGAGATAAACTCACATTGTTATTTTGTTAATGATGTTACTAGATTCTAAATTATCACTTTGGATTTAATTTGCAGATTAATTACAAAAAATACGATTATTCATTAACTTATAAATTTGGTAGTCATTACAGATGTTATGTGAAATGGGTGGGGAAGTTCGTCGATATGATATTGATAATGGTAAAGTTAGTGAAAACGAAAAATAACAGGGAATAAGCGGGCCAGGGCTATTCCCTTTTAAATTATCAGATAAAATCACTCATTCAAATACAGCTCCGCCATACCATCGAGCTTGTTTTTCACTTCTTGCCAGTTGGGCATTACGCTAGTGAGTAAACGCCAGAAGTTTTCACTGTGGTTATATTCCGCTATGTGGCAAAGCTCATGTAAGATCACGTAATCAATACACTCTTTGGGTGCTTTGATTAGATGAGGGTTGAGCATTAACGTCCCTTTGGCTGAGCAGCTTCCCCATTGTTTGCGCATTGGCATAATACGAAATGAAGGGATGCCTTTCACCCATGTCGTTTGTGGCAGAAGTTCAGCTAAACGTTGGTGAAAAATCCGTTCTGCTTTAACGCCATACCAACCTGAAACTAAGGCTTTTACTAGCTTGGGCTTATCCTCATTAAAACGATTAAGGGTAACCAACAGCTTGCCTCGATCCATCTTCACGTTGGAAATGGCTTCTCGGTCTTCAACTACCTTCAATACATAGCGACGACCCAAATAGAATTGCATCTCACCACTAACGTAATGTTTGGTTTGAACATATTCCAAATGAGATCGAAATTCTTTCAGTGCATCCCAAATCCAACGTGCTTGGTGCATAACCGCTTCGTGAATAGCCGATTTCTCGGCATCTTCAGGGGCGGTGACGGCAATACGGCAATCAGGGTGAACGCGAATAGTGATCTTCTTTTTCTTACCTTCAGCAAAGGTTTTACGAATAACCTCGTAGGTAACCGCTTCATCACCATAGATGAAGCTGTATTCCTCAATGCTATTTTCTTTGCTGTCTTTCTTGTTACTAATGGATGCCATTAATGGTGACCTGCTAATCCCAGTCGAGTGATTTGAATAACATCCGTGATCAGTGTTTGTGCTTTATCAATCCCTAAATCATTAAACAGTAATGGTAATAGACCTAATCGAATTTGGTTTTCAATCTCAGCAGGGTTAATGGAATATTCACTCACCGCCTTGCGTACAATCGTATCAATATCCAGTGCGTATTGAATACATTGCTCTTCAGGTAAAGGCAGTGGCTCACCTAATACTTTTAGGAACAAACCATAGAATGCTTGAACATGACGTTTGATTTTTGGGTCGAGTTCAGCAAAGCGATCTTTGGGCATTCCTGCTACATCGCGATCTTTTACCTGTTGCTCGAAATCAGCGAACAAAAGGTATTGTTTTACTGGGCTATCAAACATCTCTTTGGTTTGTTGAATGGCTTTTTTTAGCAGGTTAGAGAAATACTCTTGGGCATAAGGATCATCCGCTAAGTCTTGCTCAATCATCTTGGTGACACGACCTGTGATAACGTCTTTTTTGTTATTCGCTTCATCATCGGTCATTTGCTCGGGCTTGGCATCTTTACCCATGTTACCCACTAAATACGCACCTTCAGGCTCTTTAATCTCAACGCCACCAATGTGTTTGTCTAACATTGCACGAATGCTGTCGGCATACTCATCGTAATCAACAGTTTCTTCTGCATCTTCACGAACTTGTTTGCGTAGCTGAGACATACTTTTTAAGGTTTGTTTATACAACTCACGCTTACTATCAAAGCTCTTATCATTGAAGTAATTTGCTGATTGTAAAGCTACCTTTAAGCAGTTGGCAAAGGCTGTTAGCACATCATAGAAATCATTACGTAGCTTTAGGTTGGTATCGGTTAGTTGCCCCTCAATGGTGTCAATTTTAGGGGCTAATACCTGACGAAGTGCCTGACCGTCTTGCTTGTTCTTAACGCTCGCAAAAATAGACCATAATGCATCGTATAAACCCGGTAGTTTTTTATACTCGGTGTCCATACGGTTATATAATCCTTTAAGATCATCAATATCAAAGCCACCTTGAGTACGCTCAGCCAAGTTTTGATACTTTTCAATGGTGGCATCAAGTTCACGTAAAATACCACGATAATCAATCAGGTAACCAAACTGCTTTTTCGCATGTAAGCGGTTAACACGGGCAATGGCTTGAATGAGGTTATGCTGTTTTAATGGTTTATCAATGTATAACACCGTATTTTTGGGTTCATCAAAACCCGTTAACAGCTTATCGACCACGATCATAATGTCGGGGCCTTCATCCTCTGCAAATTCTGCAATGATGTGTTTTGTATAGGCTTTCTCGTCTGACCAACCTTTATCGATGACATTGGCTTTCCACCAATTTTGCACAATATCGGTGCTTTCACTGTCAACGTTATCGTGTCCCTCACGAGTATCAGGAGGAGACATGGCAACCACAGATGTGACTTTACCTATTTTATCTAATAGCATCTTGTAGCGAATTGCAGAGGCTTTAGAATCACACGCCAATTGACCTTTTAAGCCTTGGTTTTTGAAATTCTGAAAGTGATCTGAGATATCATAAGCAATTAACTCTAAACGGCCTTCAGTTTGATAAACTTGACCTTTTTGAGCAAATTTACGTTTTAAGTCGGTGCGTTGTTTCTCTGATAAATCTTTAGTGATCCGTTCAAACCATGCATCAATGGCTTTATCGTTAGTGCTGAGATCAGGAATACGCTCTTCATAGAGTAAGGGGGTAACGGTGCCATCGTCTACCGCTTGTTGCATAGTGTAAGAGTGGATGATTTTACCGAATTTATTCTCTGTCTTATCGTCTTGCAGTAGCGGTGTACCCGTAAAACCAATATAAGCCGCTTTGGGTAGGGCTTGTAGCATACGGATATTGTTTTCACCGTTTTGGCTACGGTGACCTTCATCGACTAAAACAATAATATCTGGGCTGTCGTTATAACATTCAGATAGGTTAATCGCTGTACCAAACTTGTTGATAATCGAAAAGATAATACGCTCGTTGCCTTTACCAATTTGTTCCGCAAGACGTTTGCCTGTCGTTGCCATTGCCGCCGTTTTATCTTTATCAGATAGGGCACCACTTGACGCAAAGGTACGAGCTAGTTGATCTTCTAAGTCCACACGGTCGGTCACGACAATCACGCGACATTTGGCGAGTTCTTTTAACCAAATAAGGGCTTTGGATAAAAACACCATGGTAAATGATTTGCCAGAGCCTGTGGTATGCCAAATAACACCGCCATTACGTGCGCCTTTGTCATCAAAAGAGGTGATACGCTCCACTAAGGCTTTAATGCCAAACACTTGCTGATAACGCGCAACGATCTTGCCTGCTTTTTTATCAAACAGGGTAAATAGGCGCGTCATTTCTAACAGACGATCATGGCGAAGTAGAGAAACCAACAAGCGATCTTGATCGGTTACTACCAAATCACCGCCAGCGATTAACGATAAATATTCATCTTTTAATGCGGATGGACGATGGCTAAAAATCGCATTCAGTTGTGGTGCTGTTAAGGCGGTATTTTTTAGGCGTTCAACAGTGCTTTCTGTGATTTGCTCTTCTTTCCATTTCGCCCAAAACTTTTCAGGGGTGCCGCAGGTGCCATATAAACCTTCATGACCATTAATCGATAACAACAATTGGCTGTAAGCGAATAGATGCGGAATTTCATCGACTTTTTGGTTACGGATATTTTGTGAAATGCCTTCGGTGATCGTCGGTTTGCCATTGGATGATGAATCAGGGCGTTTAGCTTCAATTACCACCCACGGTAAGCCATTCACAAAACACACCACATCAGGAATGCGTTTACCTGTGCCACGGGCATTCTCGACTTCCATCTCTTCTGTGAAATGAAATTGATTGTTTTCAGGTGTTTCCCAATCAATGATCTCAATGGTTGGGTTGGCTTTTTTGCCATCCACAAACTCAGTCACACCAATGCCATAAGTTAGCGCGTTATAAAGCTTCTCATTGGCGGCTTTTAGCCCTTCATTCATTGCAGGGTTAGCCAACTCTTGCACGATTTTATCAATCGCAGATTCTGATAAATGGCGTTCTTTACCCATGAATGAATAGGTTTTAAAGCTCAGAACCTTGCGCAATATTGATGGCAGAATAACGGTGGTTGTGTTGCCACGCATTGCCATACATCCACTAGGTGGAATGAATTGATAACCAAGGTTGGTAAGCAAAGTTAGTGCTGGTATTTTTGCGCTTTGTTCTTCTTTGAAATTGGGTAAATGAGGGTTAGTCATTGTTAGTCTGTCCTTGTTGCGCCAATAATTGTTGACGTTCTTTTTCTAATTGGTGACGCAGTTCTTCTTCGCTCGGCAGTTCTAACATGTATTTCGAGGCAAACAGATGCTCACTGTCATTCAGCACCGAATATTTGGCAACGGTGCGGTTGTTGTCAGTACACAGAATTAAGCCAATGGTCGGGTTATCGTCACTACGGCGTTTTTTCTCTTCATACATGCGAACATACATATCCATTTGCCCCACATCTTGATGGCTGAGTTTATGCATTTTAAGATCAATAAGCAGGAAGCATTTCAAATGGAAGTTGTAGAACACCAAGTCAATAAAAAAGTCACCATCCTCAGTGACAATACGCTGTTGGCGTTCAACAAACGCAAACCCTTTACCCAGTTCAAGCAAGAATTTTTGTAAGTTATCAATTAGAGCTTGTTCAAGTTCACTTTCTTGTAATGAAACGCTCGGTAACCCTAAAAAGTCAAAGATGTAAGGATCACGCAGATAGTCTTTTACTGTTAATGCCAGCGCGGTCGTTTTGTGGTTGGCTTCATCTATAACGGGTTGCAGATCTTGTTGTTTGGCTTGCGTTGACAGTAATCGCTCATAATATAACGCACCGATTTGGCGTTCTAATGCACGAGCCGACCATGCTTGGCTAATGGCTTCGTTCATATACCATTGACGTGCGAGTGGATTATCGATTCGCAATAAACTGCGATAATGGGTCCAACTCAATTCGTGACGCACTGCGTCACAATTTGGATAAGCCAAATAAAACAAACGCATATTACGCAAGTTAGAGCTATCAAACCCTTTGCCAAATTCTTTAGAGAGTGAGGCTGATAATGCTTTCAGCGTCCCTTTACCATATTCAGCGCGAGTTTGCCCTTGTTGCTCGTCTTCAACAATCAAGCGACCAATTTGCCAATAGGTTTGCACCATTGCGCTATTTACCGCGTGAACAACCTGTTTTCGGCCTGCGGTCAGTAATGTGCGAATATTATCGAGCAATGGGGTTGAAGATGGCAAAGAGGGTGTCGTCATGTGTCACGTCCTTTGTTTCAATGGATACAGTAAACCTATCTGAACGATAGGGCTTGCACACACAAGCCCTGTGATTATTAGCACTAAGATGACAGGGAGACGCGACGTTTTCCTGTTAACAACTGTTGCATCAATGCCTTTTTCTCTTGCTTGAAATGCGCCAGCTTGGCTTCTAACAACTCGATGTCTTTATCGGCAGCGGTAAGCACTGAAGCGATTTTTTGTTGTTCATCCATCCTAGGTCTTGGGGCTGTTAATGTGGCTAGCTTAATTATTGTCAGTGCTTTTTGACTTGATCCACCTGTAATTGAGTCGATTTTATTTTGAAATATTTCACTCTTCATATAGTGAATAAGGAATGATCCTTCTAACTCATTTATCTTTCTCAACCAAAGCAAGTTTCCATCTTTAAAATAAAATGTTTCTTTTTCTTTAACTAAATATGGAACTCCCAAAGAGCCAACGGCAGTTATAAGAATATCCCCTTTTTCAGGTCGCCCATGCTTCTTTGATAATGAATTAAACTGTTCATCAGATATATAAAGTATCTCTTTGAGCTTAATATTTTTACTTTTTAGAATTATTTCTTTTGAACGATAAAAAGGTACTCCAGTAACAACATAATCTGATTTTAAAACTCGTTTACTAGATGTTACTTGAGAGCAATCACCCAACCTAACCTCTTCCCACTCCCCCTCAAACGCTTTACCCGTTTCAGGATCAACCAAACGCTTTTTACCCGTCAACAACTGCTGCATTAAGGCTTTTTTCTGTTGCTTGCTGGCATCAATCAGCTTTTCTGTGGTTGCAATACCGCGATCCCATGTCGAAAGAATTTGGGCGATTTTGCGTTGTTCTGGGAGTGGGGGGACAGGGATTTGGAACCCTTTTATTCGAGTTAATGCTAACTTTGGTTGAGCATTTGTTGTCTTCTCTGCTTCAATATGATTTTGCACCAGTGGAGAACGAAGCATTTCTAAAAGGAAACCTTGTTCAACTTTTAAGTTAGTTAGCTTATCTGCATTTTCAGTTAGGTTAGCGCCATCCAATTCACGAGGAATTATTCCTACAATTCCTAATGTCCCTGCAACAGTTATAAAAATATCTTTCGTTGAAATCTTGTAACGAGAAATTGCAGATACCGCGTCTTTCGGAACGTATTGAATTGAAGATGTACAAACTCCACCATCGTACATATCAGTAACTCTGATATATGGATGACCATTATTCTCAGGTTGAAGCAAATAACCTTTGGGTAAACGCTTGCCACCTTTTACATCGGCAATATCTTCTATCGACTTTATATCCCAACCATTAGGCACCATAACCCAACTCCTTCAGGTAGCCCGCCATCTCAAACTCAAGATCCGCTAGCTCAGTTTGCAACGCCAAACGCTCACTACGCACAGCCATCAAATCAATTTCTACTTCTTCTTCAAAGGTATCGACGTAACGAGGAATGTTGAGGTTGTAATCGTTTTCCGCAATCTCTTCTAATGTTGCAAGGTATGAGTATTTATCAGTTGTTTCACGAGCCTGATAGGTATCAACAATCTTCTGAATGTTATCGCTCGTTAATACGTTCTGGTTTTTGCCCGATTTAAACTCACGCGAGGCATCAATAAACAGCACCTTGTTGTCTGTTTTATGCTTTTTGAACAACAGAATTGCGGCTGGAATGCCTGTACCAAAGAACAGTTTTTCAGGTAAGCCAATCACGGTATCTAATAGGTTTTCATCAATCAGTTGTTTACGGATTTTACCCTCACTCGATGCACGGAATAACACACCATGAGGTACAACCACACCCATACGACCAGTTTCAGGTTTTAAAGTCTCGATCATGTGCGAGATGAAAGCGTAGTCACCTTTGGTTTTTGGTGGCACACCACGGCGGAAACGACCAAAGTGATCGCTTTCTGCATCTTCATGTCCCCATTTATCTAATGAGAACGGCGGGTTTGCGGTTACCACATCAAAGTGCAGTAAGCCACCGTTGGCATCTTGCAGCTTAGGGTTACGAATGGTGTCGCCCCATTCAATGCGGTGGTTGTCTTCGCCATGCAGGAACATGTTCATTTTAGCCAGTGACCATGTAGAGCCAATCGCTTCTTGACCAAACAAAGCGTATTGCTTAGAGCCGCCAAAGTTCTTTTGAATTTGCTTACCACACTTCATCAATAGCGAGCCTGAACCACAAGCTGGATCACAGATCTCATCGCCTTGTTGTGGCTCAAGAATGATAGACAGTAGATCCGATACTTCTGGCGGGGTATAGAATTCACCTGCCGATTTACCACTGCTCGCCGCAAAGTGTTTGATTAAAAACTCATACGCATTACCGATAACATCCAATGAACCGACACGGCTAGGGCGTAGGTTAAGGGTTGGCTTACCAAAGTCTTCTAGTAGGTGACGCAGAATGTCGTTCTTTTGCTTTTCATCACCCAGTTTATCGGTGTTAAAGCTAATGTCTTGGAACACACCTTTTAGTTTGGTGCCGTTTTCTTCTTCAATCGCATGTAAGGCTTGGTCGATACGAGAGCCGTTACCTGCTTCAAAACGGTGCTCATACAGATCCCAAAATGTTGATCCTGTTGGAATTTTGAATGATTGACTCGCCAGCATCGCTTCAATCATGGCTTGATTGTCACCAAACTGCGCTGTTAGCTCTTCGACTTTGTCTTGGCGCACATCCGAGATGTACTTTAAGAACAGCATAGTTAGCACGAAGTCTTTGTAGATCGATGGATCGACCGTACCACGGAAGGTGTCACAGGCACTCCATACCGTTTTATTGATGTCGGCTTGGTTGATTTTAGAGTTTGGCATTTTCTATCTCTTATTTTTTATTTGTCGTTTAATACATGATTGGCGATGGCTTGCATCTCCATCTGTCGTAACTCAATTAGTTCTTGATATATTTGTTCTTCTCGATGCGCTCGTTGGCTTAAAGCTACCACCTTACGTTGTATTTCTATTGGTGGAATGGTGATTGGCGTTTCCTCTAAGACCGAACGTCGGATGCTCACTTGCATGGTTCCCTCGGCCGATTGTTGAAAATAACGTTGTGCTACCGATTGATTGAGTTGCCATGCAAGAAACTCTGATAATAGCGCTGTAGCTGAGTCCAAACGAATTTGAAAATAGTGCGGCGAGCAGATCACTGGCAATGCTAAGCCACTCAAATCGTTCTCTGATATCCAAGACGCTAGGTTTCTTATTCCACGCGCAGCAAATATTACATCGCCCGCTTGAAGCCACTCAGGCTCTTTCCGCCCAGCAACATCAGTACGAATAAGATTTGACCAATCCATTCGTCCGTCTGCACTTTGATCTCTGGTCTGAATTACAAAACCATTCCCATCTAAGGTTTCTTTTATCGAACCTCGAAAAGAGTGACCAGAACGAACCTCTGCGATTTCTTTTAGTCTTACAAGCAAAAAATAAACCTGCATCATGTCATGTGATGCACAAATAATGCTTGACTATGAACAAAATGTCAACGTAATCTAGGGAAAATAAAGCATCATATCGAATGATGCACTAAAAATGGAGAGATAATATGCCAATAACCGTTAATGCCTCATTTACTCAATTTATGGCCAATACCGTTAATCTCGATAGTACAAAGACAACCACAGCCCGTGCGAGCCGTGATTTTTTGAAAGGAAAAATTGCTGGCTTAAGTGATTTTTTCCCTCTTTTCAGCGACAAAGATATCAGTTTTGGTTCTTTTGCTCGTCGAACGAAAATTCGTCCATTGGACGACATTGATATGATTTTCACTCTTTCAGCTCATGGCTGCACTTGGGAAGAAAGTTTCGACGGCACGGTTTATCTTAATACACCGACGGACTCACCTGAGTACAAAAATTACCGTCACGATAATTCGTACCGCCTTAACTCGCGCAAGATCATCAACCGCTTTGTCAGCGAACTATCATCAATAAGCCACTATGAAAGTGCAGATTTACACCGAAATCAGAATGCCGCGACACTCAAGCTAACAAGCTATGACTGGAATTTCGACATTGTGCCAGCATTTTTTACTACTGAAGATGCCGATGGAAAGACCTATTACCTAATTCCTGATGGAAACGGTAATTGGATGAAGACAGATCCAAGACTAGATCGCCAGCGCGTCACTGACATCAATCAGCAATGTGGTGGTCATGTGCTTAATGCGATCCGAGCAATTAAATACTGGCAACGTAGAACGACGATGCCTTCAATGCCATCTTATCTCTTAGAGAATTTGGTTCTTAATTACTTTGCGGAAAAAGGCGAGGCAAGCCTGCTCGTCGACATCAACATCATCAATGTTCTTCAATACATAAAGGACAACATTTGGTGGAATGTCAATGATCCAAAAGGAATTCAAGGAAATTTGAACACTTTATCTTGGGACGAAAAGACTAAAATTTCACGAAAGGCGGAAACAGATTTTAATACAGCCCTAGCAGCTCGCGAGTTTGAGAAAGAAGAAGACCACAAAAAAGCAATTGGAGAGTGGCGCAAGGTGTTTGGTAATGACTTCCCACAATATGGATAATCCTATGAGTTGTGTTGTAACAAATCAAAAAACGAGCCCTGCTGTTGAGGCAGGATTGGCATTCCGATACGCCTACGATCGTGCAAAGTTCTGGAAGGCTTGTATTTGGGCTTTAGCACTGCTTCTAGCAGTTGTTCAGACTAGCGTTTCTATCTATGTTTTTTCTGGCCACAAAACACCATTTGACCCCTCATATTTAACGGTTGTGCCTCTACTGGCATTCGTTCTCATAAGCACCTTTGGCAAGTACATTGTCTCAAAATGGCAATCTCTTGGATGCACTATCCAACGTTTGCATGATCATCTAACCATGGAGGTAGGTACAAAGCCATCACACTTAGAGCTTCCGAAAAGTCGAGTTGCTGAATTGAGTGCGAATCGAGAGAGACAAGCCCCTCAGGATCGAGGGCAACTGGAGACCTGGTGGTCATCAAACTTGAGCAGTGTGCCATATCCGGTGGCTAAGTTAGTAGCGACCTACTCAACCTTTGCTTGGGAAAGTGAGCTACGGAAGCGTTATCAACATTTGCTAACGTTTCTTTTGGTTGCCTGTATCGTCATTCCGATTTGCATATCATTACTTTTCGATCAAACATTATTGGGATTTATTGTGTTTGTTTTGGGCCCATTCACTCCCATTGTGGCGGTTGTTATCGATGAATGGTTAACGAATAAAGAGAACGCGAAAATAGCTGAGCAGTTAACATATGACTGCCATGTCACATGGAGAAACCTTCTCACAGACAAGCTAGATTTGAAAGAGGTGGAGCTATTCACCGAGCAGCACATGATGTACTGGCAAAATTTCAGACAATCAGCAACGCCAATCTTTGAATGGCTTTATAAGGCATCCAGAGAGCGCATGGAAGGAAACATGCTGGTCGATACGGATGCGCTTATAGCCGAATTCAAAAAGCAGTAGTCTATACCAACCTGCTGGGCCCACAAGGCTTGGTAGGTCTGGGTAGCGAATTCTCTAACCATTCCCTGTCATTTGCATAAAGCCAGAAAAACGCTGCATTACAGTCAGTCTTAATATCACGACGTAGAGCATCAGGACATCTTTGCCTGTATCGCTGAACCTGAACTCGATAACAACGCCTTTTCGACTCCCAGTGACATTGTTTGCGCCACTCCACTAACCCAGAAACACTAGCGATCGCTTGTTCAATCGAACCAATCCCGATGCAGCAAACTTGCGAGATTCTAAGTCGGTGCACACCTAATCGAGCGAGCCTGATGATTCTATGTTTGAGGGCCTCATTTAACTGTTTTGGTTTCAGGTTTAATTTGATTCCATGCATTATTGCCAAGCGCTTTAAGTAGCACCCAGTTAGATGACCTTTCTTGCTCTACACTATGACCTCTTTATGCCTTGTTGTTCTGTGATTACTGCGGTCGTTTAGGTATACCCCAACAAAACCAGTTCACATTGCCTCTCAACCCGCATTACTGCATTTAAGAAACCACCTATAACAGACCATTCAAAGAAACCAACTCATACGAAACCACTCTGATAAACAATCCTCTACGATGGATAAAATCAAAATGGTATAATATGCGCTCTATTAAGTTTGGTTAGAAAGGCTATCTCTTTGTCTAAAGCTCAATACTATCAACAACTATCGTCAGTCATTGATAACGCACTACTTCATTTATATTGCCAGATAGCAACCACAGAACGATTTGTACCGATTGCACAACGAAACACTATTCTCAATCGCTTTTTAAAACCTAAAATTAAAGACTTACGCTATAAAACAATCAAAGGTGATATAAAAAGAATGGCCTTGATAGGTCAACGACCAGGAGGCAATATTGAGGCTAAATTAAATGAACTTAGAAAAATGGCGATGGAGTACAAAGATAAAATGAATGGGGCACAACACCTTTATGATTTATTGAATCATTTATTTGATGATCATGGCTTTGATTCACGATTATTTGATAATGATAAACCAACCGAAAAAGAGGTCATCTATATCATCAAAGATCATATAGAGAATTGTTTTGAACTTGACGGCCAACAAATTGCGCCAATCTCGCTGTGTATTCAATTTGAGAAAAACACGCCTGACATGTTATTAGCGTTGATTAATAACACATCGTTATTCATTGCAGAAATAAAAGAATACAACGCTGATAATCAACAAGCACATATTTTATTACACCCAATAGACAAAAATAACACGCATAGGCTGTAACTACGTATTACAGCCTTAAAATGATGTTACTCATAATCTCTAGTGTTTTTTAGACAGTAAATCTACATACTTTTCATTTAATAAATGATAGTTCTCGTTAACCTGAACTAGATCTGTCTGAGCTTTATTTCTTTGCTCTTTATGATCAAGAAGTTCTACCTCAAGTTTTGATACATTCAACGATGCTGACTGTACACTTTGTTGAGCCGCATGAAGTTTAATTTCAAGCTCTCTATTTTCAATAGTAAGAACATCCAATGTTGATTTCAGAGACGCTTTATTTTCAAGTTCAGCACGTAGCTGACCAATCGTTTCAGATTGAGAGGAAGATTGCGCTGTCATGGTACTTAAGTTATTGGATAATTTGTCAATATCAGCACGTAATTGTTCTTGAATGTCAGAATGTGACTGTTTTAATTCTTCAATACTATGATGATGATCCTGATTTAACTCAGTCATGCGTTGAGTCTGTTCCGTTTTTAACTCAGTTATCGCTTGTTTATAGTGGTTGGTTTGTTCTATCAACTTCATCTCAAGCTCAGTATAGATACGCTCAGCCGCTTTCTTTTCTTCTTCTTTTTCAGAGATAACCTGTGACAATGTCACGTTTAGATCAATCACCTCTTGTGTTTTTATCGAAAACGCTTGTTCTAACTGACTATATTTAGCTGTTATATCTTTTAATTTCTGCTCCAGTACGTCATGGCCTTGAAGAAGTTCTTCCGCAATCTGCTGGGTATCTTCAAGCTCTATACGGTTAACGGCCATTTCATCATCACGAAGTGTATTCAGAGAAAGCATTCGAGTAGTGATTTCTTCATGTAACGCTTTAACCAAAACCTCACTCATTGATGTTTGTTTTAATGCTTCAGATTCCTTTCTATATTGTTCTTCTCGCCATTCATTAACATAAGGCATAACTGCTGTATGTGAGAAATCTGTCTCTTTAGCCACAAGTCGGCCCGTAATTTTTTTTAACTCCATATCATCACGCAAGTGTAACGTTTCGCATACCTGTACGACTTGCGTTTTTATATCTGAAGGTGTTTTCATCATTAATCCCAGTTATTTTACACTTTACACCATTGTAAAATGAATTACGCAAACTGTAAAGCTGCATGTGTAATAAAACGGAATAACCAACATTATAAACACCTCAAAAATCAATTTTAATCCACCTAAAACAGCCGTAGCGGGCATGAAATAAAAAAACCATACTTAAGTAAGACAAATCAAAAAAATCCAACAGAGAGCAATACAGAAAATAAAATGAAAAATATTGTTAAACGCGGAGCGGAAAGGTGACGTGATATTGAGGGGGGTATTTGGCGATTGTGGTCAATGTGTTGATAACACGCTTTTTCGTTATCAATGCTTGTCCACATGAAGCCGGAACAAATGACTTATTCAACAAAAGAGAGGGAATAAATTACCTATGAAGTTACAGATCATGAATATCACCTAGTTAATGGCATTAATTAAGTGATAACGGTAATACCAGACAATAGAAAAATCGTCAAAGGATCAGTTTTTCAAGTGATTATCAGTCATGCTTATGTGACAACGTAACTATTAAAATTTTAGATATAATGCTACTCATTCTTTATTGCTTCTGTACGCTCTTATATTGAGCGTAGCGAAATATATTAAGCCTACTACCACAAAACCTAAAATAACCGTTGTACGTTCGTTTTATCGACGTATTTGAGGGGAAAATAAAAACTTACCTTCCTGCTAGGCATGCTCTTTGCGAAAGGTAGATATAAATACCGGCTTTTCCTGTCGAATGACAAAAGGAAGATATCACAGGTTCTATTATTTTCAGATTAAGTAAGGGTAATGGGGTTAATGTTTTTTTATGTGCCTCGATGGGGCCCGTTCAATGTCCTGTGATGTTGGGTGATAGAAAGAGGTGGGTCATTGAATGGGAGGTATTTTTGGACGAAGTCCTTTTCTAAACAATAGATATATTTATATATCTACTAACCTATCTCTATGAAATAGAGACTAAAGAACCTCTAGCATTTCATAATGTTTTTTCATACTTTCGTTTTTTTATTATATAAACATACTTATCCACAACAACGATCTTAATGATCAGATTTGACCTTAAAATGAATCATCGAGTCCTAATATTGATACTAAAAATATAGTTATTGGCTGTTTTTTAAACGCCAATTTATTATAGGTACGACAAAATCCGCAGTTAAGCGGCATGTTATATTAAAGAGGGGATTAGTGTTCGGTGGTGTAGTTACCACCAAAGATAGACGGTTTAATCACTCGGCCTTGTGGATAACGGTCACATGGTTGCTGTGTTGTCTTATCTGTACGCGTGACAGTTGGACACTGGCGCTTTTTCCATACATACGCATCACTAAATGCTTCATAACGTACCCACAAGGTTTTTAAGCCCTTTTTCATACGGTTAGCAATAGAGCGTAACTTAGATTTTTTTACATCTTCGTCATTATCAAGGCCAAAAATATTAATGAATTTTTGTGTCACGGTTTTATAAGCAGGTTTTGAATACACCCGTGGTAGGTCTTCATCTTTTAGATCTAAATTTGCTAAAAGATCACGATCTTGTAGATACACGGCATCAATAACCAAGAAATCAGCCATTTTAAACAGCTTAATAGCATGGTAATAACGCTTTTCACAAATAGTTTCGCCCCAACACTTTTCATAATTTTTAATGATTGTGTTGTGGGTGATTGTATCCATGTACTCTAGTTTAGGTTTACCTATTTGATAAGTTTCAACTTCGAGATCACAACACATGGCCACCATTACCTTAACACACGTTTCACGCTGGCGTGTTTGTAATCCGTAAACAGTGGATTGGCAATAGTACAAATCATGAAGCTGACCGCTGTAACAATGGGGGTTATCAATAAAGCGAGCGAACGCAAGTAATAACCGCTTTGTGCAATACGGAAATTTTGCTTTACCTGATTCGTTCTTTTTTTGAGAGCCAAGCTGTGTAATACGTTGTTCGACAACTAACTGACGAGCAGATACATCACGCTTAGATTTAGATTTATTTTTAGGATGCTTATGCTTAGATGTTGACATGAGACACGCCCTCATCATAAACATATTGATCAATTAATGATCTATCGTCATGTGAATGGGTACTATGTCTGAGTAGCTGCTCCGTGCAGCAGAGGATTTTGGTATTCATAATTATTCCAGAGTATAAGTTTTATTAGGGTTCCACGCCTAACGTTAGAATTAATATACATCTAAATGATTTTAAAAACAACATGTCTGTAAGACAGATACAAAAAAGCCTGAATCCTCTGGAAATTCAGGCTCTGCTGCGAATGCTATTTAGTCAAGTTGGAAGCTCAACACACTCTAATTCGAAAAATACACTACATAAAAAACTATGTAGTAGCGTGCTATGTAATGCACTTCGCTATCGAATATTCTAAAATTATAACTGATAAGATAAAAAAGTAAAGCTTCAAAAACATACTAATTTAGATCTTTTTGATCTTTTTCTATTTCACTTTTCAATATGGATACAATCCAATCAGTCTGTGTTAATTTTGCACTCTTATTATGATTTAACTCATTAATTTTCTTATCTATTTCTATCTTTAGCTCTTTGGGGCATCTGAATGTAATAGATATGCTTTTTGATGTTGTTGATGGATTATATTTTTTCACTGCCACCCTTCTCTGTCTTACAGTTATGCTATATAATCTGTCTTACAGTGCTACTGTAAGTGTATCATTCATTGTCGTGGTTAATAGAAAATCCCCTTTCTATCAACCACTAATCATATGAGAGGGTAATCTCGATGACTGAATATCATAATAACATGCACCAAAAAATTTTTCCTGATTTAACAACGAAACAATTTATCGTTTTAGTACATTACTCATTAGGTAAAAGTGCAAAAATTATTGAAGATGAATTAAATTGTTCAAGAACAACAATAGAAAAACATTTATCAGAAATTCGTATCAAATTTAATTGTAGTAAATCAAGTGAAATTAGAGCCATATACTTCATGAGGATAATAACAAATCTTATAGATTAATATATTCATCAAGAGGCTAGGATTTTCCTAGCTTCTTTTTTTAATATCTTAAAGGCATAATTATATAGAACAAATAAGAAAGGAATTTTTAAATGACTAAAATAGAGGATTCATTCCCTAATGAAAATAATATTACTGTAACCATTACTCTTAAAGGTAAACATGCTGAAAATTTATTGAATGCTTGTTTCCGTTCTAAAAGAAGTAGAAGAAGTGAGGTTACGACAAGAATTGAAGATCATCTAATTAACAATAAAAATTTCATAGCCTCATAAAAAATATTAAAGAAACTATTCACCTGAGCGCCCGTAGAGCGCGGGCAGGGTAGCCCAAGAAAAACTACACTACCGCCATCACGGGCGGTGACCATTGCTGCTAGGCGTGGGAATACGTGATCTCAAATCAATTTCGACATGTTGATAACATCTCAAAGTTGATTGAATGGAGAACAATCCTTATGTTAAAAATAATGTACGCGTTAATTTCATATGAGGATTTTGCGCAGTGCCGCGGATTAAAACAATTATGCGACAAATCGTTTAATGATTGTAAAATCCTAAAGATACATTTTATTGCGGAAGTTAAAGACGGAATTATTTTTTCTGCGTTACTTTCTGACGAGAACCAAAATATTGAACCGCTAAAAGTAAGCTTATTAAATCCAAAAATAAAATACACTATAAAAAAGAAATACCCTGTAAATCCAGACCCACGTTCAATTAAATCGTTAAACCGTTTTCTACGAAAAGTAAATAATATGACTATGACCAATAGAAATTGGAAACAATTCATAGACTCGAAAAAAAGTATAATTTCTCTGTATCAAGTTTGAACTAGCCAACTGAATAGCATCACTTGATGCCGCACTATTTATTTAGTGCGTTTTTTATTTCTTGTTTTGTCTTAACAAAACAATTTACAAATTACTCTTACAAAATGAGTAGTCAAAAAAGGTAATAATCTCACTGCCTTTAAAAGTGGGGCATGTAACGCAACGTTCTCGCATGTAGCTATTATTAGCAGAGATTAGTTCAGCGTGGAAAGCTGTTAATGATTCAATTACCCATACTCACTACTGTCGCTACACGACATTGTGGCTGTCGCTAACTGTCACTTTTTTATTAGTAACAATAGGATATTAAAATATGCAATACGCACTCCTTGATTATAGCAATGAACACGCAGAGCCTTATCAATTTCTTGTTGATGCTAATGAATTACACGCACTGTATGGTGGTCCTGATAAACTCCAAGAAAGTGAGCCACCGCAAGAAGATGAAAGTATTCCTTTTAAACTCGTTTACGGGGTCTATAAACCACAACCATTTTTAAAATTCCCTAAGAATGAAATTAAACGCCATATATTAGAATCCCTTAATAAATGGCTTATTCATCTTGATGGTAATAAAACCATTTATTTAGGCATTGAAGATATTGAATGTTTAGATATAACCGTCATGACTTCATGCGGTCATTGTCCTAAACCGCACGTGAGTAGTGATGTAGCGTTTGCGGCTTTAATTCGCGTTCCTGATTCAATCACATTAGGTAACGGAAAGACACAAGCAAAGACCGCCTATTTAAAATGGTTTAATCAAGATCCATTAACCAACTTAATTAATCGTAAAGGGCTATTTTCTTTTGTGGCCGCAGAAAAGCGTATCAAAAAAGAATTAACACTCGATAATTGGACGTCTTTTATTGATTACAAACGCGCTGTTCGTTACGCACAAAAATTCAGATAATGAAAAGGGAAGTATCATGTTATTTTTTGCGGCCACATTAAATATTGCTATAACTAAAACAATAAAACCACAATTTAAGGCCATTCAATTCGGTTGGTTTCATGTAATGTGGATGCCAAACGAAAAAGCAAAAATAATGCTACGCCATGAACTGAATAAAGACAAACCTAAAGTTATTAATAAGATAGTGTCACATCATATCTCTAATTAGTATTTCACCATTAGTAAGCTCGATTTTTAATGTCATTGCTGAGCGTAGCGAACCCATGATATTAAAAATGAGCAATCACATCAGTTTACAGAACTGCATCAAAATAATACTTAGTCGAAGTTATACTCAAACTATTTTAATTAAGCGTTATTATTAGGTGCAGTTCTGCATTCCTCTTTCTATTTACTAACAGGCGCACATATGAATAAAGAAGTCGAACGTATTCAATCAAAAATAGATTTAAAAAGAAGAGTTATAAAGCGATTAAAAGTTGATGTGTTTTTTTGCTATTGCCGAATATTCGTAATTATTGCACTCGCGACAATTTCCCCATTATTGTTCCAGCACCTCATTATCATTGAAAATTTTGTTTTAGTCTTATTCAGTATTGTTATTCCGCTAGGTTGTGGCGCATTTGCTATGGGTTATACAATAAATACATGGCGAAAAATTCAAGGCTACATGGCAAAAATAGAATCAATCGAAAATGAAACTTTTGAACTTGTCATTACGTATTTTAATAGTAATGTTGATCTAAATACGCTTGCTTTTAACGTTATTCGTATTCGTAGCCTTATTGCTGAGGCGTTACTTTTTGATATAGAAAAGACACAACAACACGTTGACATTATTAAAGTGGCTTGTCGCACTAATGATGTTATTGAACATATAGCACAAGACGCAATTAATGAGGAAGTAACAGCGATAACACTTATTCAATCATTAGAAACTGCTCTTTATCTTTTAAATGAATATCAACAGCCTCTAAATAACTCTAGATTAAATATTCCTACAGTCGATGAAATACAAACATTAATAGAAACGATTAAACAAAAAAAATAGGATGTTTTGAATTGGTTAATTTTCACAATGAAATTATTATTTCAATTGGTATCATTACAATAAACCTCGGGCTTATTTTATTTCTAAAAAACATTATGAATTTCGATGAACTCATTACACCCATCGTAATGTTTGAACTTTTAATATTTATACTCATTTATTTTATTTAACGAACACACATTAATCTCATACTTATCGCAATAAAAACGATAACATCATTTTTCGTTTTTATTTCGATGTGCATGGTGCATATCACTTCACTTTTATTTCTCATTAAATAAAGAACTTCGTTATGAACAATACATTTAAAAACAATACCCCTACTACTTTTATTGCACCTAAAAACATGAACCTGTTTTTATTTATCATTATCGCTACTTGCATGATGTTATTCCCTGACATGGCTCATGCTGCTGGCGGCCTTGATAAGGTTAATAGTTTTATGGAAAATCTTAAAAGTATTTTAAGTGGTGCCGCTATTGTTACCGTGACAGTCGCCGTTATGGTCGTAGGCTATAAGGTTATTTTCACACAATGGGATGCACGTGAATGTGGAAAAATCCTAATGGGTGGATTATTTATCGGTGGCGGTGCTGAAATCGCAGGTTATTTAGTAGGGTAATTTGTCTAATGGTATTCAAACAGCAAGGCTGTTTGAATACCAGCCTATTAGGAACATGTTATGTCTGAGCCTATTTATAAAGCGTGTACTCGCCCTGCTATGATTTTTTCTGTCCCTATGATCCCATTAATGGCTGTCAGTATCGTCATTATCTTCATATCAATGTGGATTAATTATTTTGGCGGTGGTTTGTGGGGTTTGTTTTTATTATTACCTAATTACATTGCAATGCGTATTATTACTAAATTCGACGATGGTATGTTTAATTTATTATGGTTGAAGTTTAAATGTCGTCGCAATAATCGTAATCGTCAATTCTATGGTGTCACTGTATACAATCCAATAGATTATAAAAAAAGAGGTAAATAATGGTTGCTCAACCTAAATATTTTGATGCTATTAATAAAGAATGCCCTCTTGCTCAATTTATCCCGTACTCAAGTCACTTAAATGAAAATACATTAATCACTAAAGATGGTGCATTAGTGCGTATTTTTAAACTTGACGGTACATCGTTTGAAACGAAAGATAATGATGATTTAACGTTAGCGCATAATCGTTTAAACAGTTTGTATAAAGGATTAAGCGAAAACAACATCAGTTTATGGTCACACATTATTCGTCGAAAAATAAATGCGTCAATGAACAGTCAATTTAACGATGCGTTCAGCCAACACTTTGATCATTGTTATAATGCCTCGTTTGGTGAATCCATCATGGTAAATGAATTATACCTTACGGTAGTACAGCGTGATGAAACCCATGCCATAAAGAAAAAAGTACAAACCAATATTGATGCGATTAAGAAAAAAATACGCTTACGATTAAGTGATTTTGACCAATATTGTCACCGTCTTGAAGCTAACCTTGAAGATTATAAAATTTCGGCCCTCTCTATAAAGGGTCACATTTCAGAACCGCTGACCTTTATCAATTACTTGTTAACAGGACTGTGGCAACCCATTAGAAAACCCTGTGGTGAAATCAGTACCGCTATTGGTAATGCCCGTGTTGCCATTGATACTGATACCATTGAATTACACTGTAACGGTCAACGTAAATATCTACAGGGTGTAGATATAAAGGAGTATTGCAATGACAGCGTAACGGGTATGTTCGATCAATTACTCTATGTGGATTATGAATTTATCCTCACGCAAAGTTTCAGTTTTTTTACAAAAAAAATTGCTACTAATTATCTTGAAACACGTAAACGTCGATTATCCAGCTCTGGTGATGGGGCCTATACACAAATTGCAGCGTTAACACTCGCTAAAAATGATTTAACTGATGGGCAATTTGCAATGGGTGAGTATCACTTCTCACTCATGGTGATGGGTGATGATCGTGATGCAGTTAAACGTCACCGCAGCAATGCACAAAAGATATTAAGTGATATTGATATGTTAAGTGCGCCTATCTCTATTGCTACCGATGCCGCGTTCTTTGCACAATTACCCGCTAATTGGCAATATCGACCACGCGTTGCTGGATTGACTAGCCGTAACTTTGCCAGTTTTGCCCCGTTTCATAATTTCTTGATAGGTAAAAAAGACGGCAACCCGTGGGGGCAAGCCGTCACACGCCTTAAAACCTTATCAGGCCACCCGTTCTTTTTTAATTTTCACTTCACTTTACCAGGGGAAGATAACTACGGGGATGAAGTCGCAGCTAACACCCGCATGATTGGCATGACGGGTTCAGGTAAGACCGTTACGCTTGGTTTACTGTACTGTCAGGCGCAAAAGTACGCACAAAACACCCCCTTTAGTACCGTCTTCTTTGATAAAGACCGTGGCGCAGAAGTGATGATACGCGCCCTTGGGGGGCATTATCTGCGTATTAAAGATGGTCAACCTACGGGATTTAACCCGTTTCAAATGCAATCAACAAAAAGTAACGTTGCGTTCTTAAAGAAATTTGTTCGACTGCTAATAGAAAGTCCGCAATATCCCATCACACCGATGGATGAAGATGTGATAAGCAAAGCTGTTGATACCGTGATGAATAATGATAATGCTTCGCTAAAACGCTTATCAGGTGTTTATCAAAATATGACATCAGGGACAAGTAAGGATGAAATACAAAGTAGCATCAAACTACGTCTTAAAAAATGGTGTCAAGGCGGTGAGTTCGGATGGGTTTTTGATAACCCTATCGACGAACTTGATTTTAATATCACTACAAATATCGGTATTGATGGTACTGATTTTCTTGACAATAATGATGTGCGCACACCAATTTCTCTCTACTTACTGCACCGCATGGATGAAATCATTGATGGTCGTCGCTTTATGTACGTCATGGATGAAGCGTGGAAATGGGTAAATGATGCGGCATTTTCTGAATTTGTGGGTAATAAACAACTCACCATTCGTAAACAGAATGGCCTAGGCGTTTTTGCTACGCAATTACCCTCGTCACTGCTCGATTCTCCTCAAGGGGCGGCATTGGTGCAATCATGCTCAACGGAAATCTATTTACCGAATCCTAAAGCGGTACGAAGTGAATACATCAATGGTTTCGGACTGTCAGAAAAAGAGTTTGATGTGGTTAAGTCACTCGGTGAAAAAAGCCGATTATGTTTAATCAAACAAGGTAAGAACTCTGCCATTTGTTCTCTTGCTATGCCTAACATGAAAGACGAACTGACGCTGCTCTCTGCTGGCACAAAAGAACTCCCTCTCTTTGACGAAGCGATTGAAGAAGTGGGTAACAATCCGAGCGATTGGATACCCGTATTTCTTGCCAAAGTAAAAGCCCACAAAGCTAAATCAAAAGCCGTTATCACGGAGTAACAATGAAAGTCATTATTTTATTCTTCGCACTGTTATTAACAGCGTGTGCGACCTCGCACACCCCCAATAAACCGCCCTATCAACACGCCACATTAGAGAAGATTAATCATGCCTCTTAATGAGAAAGACCAAGCCGCTATTTTTGACAATGCGCTAGATTTTGAAGCCTCTAAGTCACTCATGGCAGCAAAATCAGAACACCGCGCATGGACGATAACCAAAGTGGCCTGTGGTTTAACTGGGTTATCATGGATAGCCTTAGTTTTATTAATGCCGTTAAAAACCGTTGAACCCTATATTGCAATGGTCGATAAAAACACAGGCCAATCACAACTCTTAACCGTTATTGATAGCAATACGCTATCAGAACAAACGGCATTGAATGAGTATTGGATAGCTAACTATCTACGTTGGCGTGAAGTCTACGACTGGTACACCTTGCAAAATGACTACGATATGACACTGCTCTTTTCTATGCCTAATGTCGCTCAAGAATACGCAAAAATATTTGATGGTGATGATGCGCTCAATGATAAATGGGGCAAACGCATTAAGGCCAATATCAAAATTATCAGTATTGTTAATAATGATGAAGCTCAAATCGCTACGGTACGTTTTGAAAAAACCATCAAAAATGTTGACGATAAAAATCACGGTAAAACAACGGTATGGGTGGCAACACTGGGTTATCAATATCAACCGCAAGACGAACTAACAGAAGCTGAACGATTAAAAAACCCATTGGGGTTTAAAGTCACTAGCTACCGCGTCGATCCTGAGTTAATTCAATGAAAAAATCATTTATAAGTCTTTGCTTAATCGCCATGACTGCGCCCGTTATGGCGTTAGATATACCCCGTCACTCCCCCCTCGATACCAACATTCAATACACCCATTATCAAAACAATAATGTAGTCGCGATTACCGCGTTTATCGGTATGGCCACACACATTGTTTTTGATGCTGGCGAAACCATTGAACAAGTGAGAACGGGATTCAGTGATGGTTGGGAAACCGATCCAATTGGTAATCATCTTTTTTTAAAACCTAAATCAGCAACAGGTAAAGAAACCTATTTTGATGTTGAGGGTAAAGAAGTCATTCAAGAAACAGTGATAACACCGACCCCATGGCAATGGAAAACTAACTTATTGGTTGTCACCAATAAGCGAAATTACACGTTTTTATTGTCACTAGGTTCAGGCAAGAAAGGCCAGCGACAAAATACGTATCGCTTAACGTTTGATTACCCTGAAGAAGTCGCTAAACAAAAAGCGTTACAAGCAGAAAAAACCAAACTTGCACAAAAATTGATACCCGAAGTATTACCTAAAAATTGGGATTACATGATGCAAGTGGGTAAACAGTCTCGCAATATCGCGCCAACTTCTGCTTTTGATGATGGTCGATTTACCTATTTGAGCTTTGCTCAAAATAGTGAAATCCCTGCCATTTTCATTGTTACTGAAAATGGTCAAGAAACCTTAATCAACAGCCATATCAACCCTGACAACCCTAATACCTTGGTTATTCAACGTATCGCTAAACAATTAGTGTTACGTCTGGATAAATCCGTGGTGGGAGTGACTAACCAAGCCTTTGATACATTAGCCGTTGATAACCAATCAGGCGCAACCGTTAATGGGGTTAAACGTACTGTTAAAGGAACGCATGAATGACGGACGCAACTGACGAACATAATGATGATCAATCACCACAATCATCGCCAGATAAAAAGAAAGTGGCCTTGTTCATTCTTTTCTGTGTGGCGTTTTTAGGGGCTGGCGGTTGGTTTTACTGGTCAAAAGGGACGGATGAAGTCAAAACCACCAGTAATAGCAATACCCATACTTCAACATCGCAACAAACAACGAGTAACAAGAGCAGTAACCATTCTGCCAATCGTACGTTTGAATTTGATGATGAACAAACCGATAACGATAAAGGGAGTGATAAACCCACACCGCCAAAAGGAGGCGATAAACCACCATCAGATACACCACCGCCACCGCCACCGCCACCATCAGGCAAGAAAACGACGGACACCCCACCGCCTATTGTGAAGAAGCAAATGCTTGATAAAAGCAGTTCTGCTATGTCAACAGCAAAAAGTAGCCCACCACAAAACACGGCAAATACAGGATTAGGTATTGTTCCTCAAACAACAAATACCTTTGATTTGTACGCTCAAAATAGTGGAACGTCACAATCAGGTATCGGCAGTTTATTAAACACAACCAATACCCCGACTGCGGTAGCTGGCGTTCTCTATAACCGCGATTATCTACTGGCAAAAGGGGCATACATTGATTGTGTATTAAACACCAGTATGAACTCAACCGTTGCTGGTATGACGAAATGCACCTTAACACGCAACATTTACAGCGATAACGGTAATACCTTATTGCTTGAGCGTGGTTCAGAAGTCACGGGAGAATACCGCGCCAACTTATCGCAAGGGCAAAGTCGATTATTCGTTTTATGGGACAGGGTTAAAACCCCCTATGGCGTAGTGGTTAACCTCGCCTCTCCAGCAACAGATAGTTTAGGTGCTGGCGGTGTCAGTGGTTATATAGAAACGCACTTCTGGCAACGATTCGGTGGCGCAATGATGCTATCTCTTGTTGATGATTTTGCGGCTTACGTGGCGACGAATGGCGGTCAAAACGCGAATAACTTTGAAAGCTCGTCAGACACCGCGCAAAACATGGCGGCTGAGGCGTTAAAAAGCACCATCAATATCCCACCTACTTTTTACAAGAATCAAGGTGAGCGTGTGGGTATCTTCATTGCCCGTGATATTGATTTTTCAATGGTTTACCAATTAAAAGCGAGTCTCTAATGCTAGAACATGATGCGTTTGTTATTGAATTATTTAAACCCTTACAACAATGGTTAAGCGATCCTGATATTACTGAAATAACGATTAATCGGCCTAATGAACTGTGGATAGAAAAAAACAGTGTATGGCAACAATTTGAACACCCTGATTTAACGTTCGATACCCTTAAATCAATGGCAACAGCAGTAGCGGCTTTTACTGAGAATACCATCTCAATATTAACCCCTGTTTTATCCGCTGTACTGCCTGACGGTGAGCGTATTCAGTTTGTTATTCCTCCTGCGTGTAGTGCGGGAACAGTCAGTGTCACTATTCGTAAACCCTCAAAGGTCAGTCGTTATTTAAGCGATTATCAACGTGACGGCTTTTTTAATAATATTCACCCGATAAATGATGATTTATCACAAACCGATATTACGTTACTCGGATTAAAAGAAAGTGGGGATATTCAAGGCTTTCTTGAACTGGCGGTGACGCTTGAAAAAAATATTGTTATTGCTGGCGGTACGGGGTCAGGAAAGACTACGTTCATGAAAGCATTAATGGAAGTGATACCAACACAACAACGCTTGATAACGATAGAGGACGTGGAAGAATTATTTTTACCGCATCACCCTAACAGTGTGCATTTGTTTTATCCCAGTGAGGCATTAGCTACTGATCCTGTTACCCCTGCAAAGCTACTAAAAAGCTGTCTCCGAATGAAACCTGATCGCATTTTATTAGCTGAGTTACGCGGTGGTGAAACGTTTGATTACATCAACGTTAACGCATCAGGCCACGGGGGAAGTATTACCAGTTGTCACGCTAAATCAGCCACTCTGACGTTTGAGCGACTCGCAATGATGGCAATGGAAAACCCACGAGGTCAAGCCCTGCCTTACGATGTAATAAAAAAGCTGCTCTATCAAACTATCGACATTGTTATTCATGTGACGAACGATGTGCATTCCAGTGAATGCTTAGGTCGTCATATAACAGAAATCTGGTTTGATCCTGCTAAGAAAAAATAATCACTGAATGATGTACCGTTACAGACGGAACGACTGTGCCGGTACATCATGATATTGGGTATATTCTCATGAACACCAAACAGACGATTGGCATTATCATTGCCATTCCGCTATTAGCCCTTATTGGATTGTACCTATCAGGGTGTCTCTATTTTTTAATGAATGACGGTAATATCGCTGAGGTTCAGTTATTGACGTTTATTGAACAATGGCGTTATTACCATTCAGATATGACGTATCAAAAACCGTTAAATATTGCTGCAATGGGCGGTTTTGGTATGGCCCTTATTGTGCCGCTTATGATTGCTCTGTTTGCCACACAAACCAAAGAGGAACTTTACGGCTCTGCGCGTTGGGCGAATAACAACGAAATAATGCACAAGTACACACTGACAAAACAAAATAATAAAGATGATGGAACAGGAATTTTAATTGGTCGTCTTGGTAACCGATTTTTATATTACATGGGGGCAGCTTTTGTGTTTTTAGCCGCAGCATCACGAACAGGTAAAGGTATTGGGGTCATCATTCCTAATCTACTGCGCTGGCGTGGAAGTTGCGTTGTAACGGATTTTAAAAAAGAAAACTTTTCAATCACGTCAAAATTTCGTCAAGTGGTACTCAAGCAAGAAGTCTATTTATTTAACCCCTTTGACGAAACAGGCGAAACCCACTGTTATAACCCGTTAAGTGTTGTGCGTGAGGGGCATTTAACCATTCCCGATTTATTAACGGTGGCTGAAATGCTATTTCCAACGGATGCAGGGGATGCAACCTCGAAATACTTTGCGTCAAGTGCGCAAAACCTCTTTTTAGGATTGGCCTTATATGTCAAACAAACACCGACATTGCCCTTTACCATCGGTGAAATATTTCGACAATCAAAAGGAAAAGGCAAGCCTCTTAAAGAGCACTTAGAAACAATATTGGCTAATCGTACTGATCTGACTGAACACTGCCGAGAATCATTGAGTGACTTCTTGGCTCTGGATGAAGAAAAAGGCCAATCTGGTGTCATGAACACCATGAAAGCCGCACTTATCGACTGGAATAACCCGATATTTGACGCAGCAACCAGTACCAGTGATTTTAGTTTTCTCGATCTACGTAAAAAGCGCATGACTATCTATTTAGGTATCACACCTGATTACATTCCTGTTGCTGGACGTATTATTAATTTATTCTTTAGCCAATTGATTAACGTCAACATGAAACAACTGCCAGAGCAAAATAAGACGTTAAAATATAAAGTGTTATTGCTAATGGATGAATTTACGGCAATGGGTCGTTCAGGGATCATTGCAAAATCAAACAACTACTTTGCGGGTTATGGTTTTCAGCTATTAACGATTGTTCAGAACCCTGCTCAAATTGAAGCCAGAGAGCCAGACGGATACGGCAAAGATACGGCAAAAACTTTTATTGGCAACCATGAAGCACAATTACTCTATACCCCTGAAAAAGACGACGCTGACGGCATCTCTAAATTTTTAGGCGATAAAACAATAAAGGTTAAAAGCGAGCAACGCAGCAAAGGCGGTAGAAGCATAACAACCAGTGAAACTAAACGAGCCTTAATGCTTCCGCAAGAATTACGTGAAATGCCATTTGAAAAGATGATCATCATGATGCGCGGTAAAAAGCCGATTTATTGTGACAAAATTCATTACTTCAAAGAGCACCCTTTTATTGATCACTTAAAATCAATATCGCCCACGTTAGGAAAAATTAAAGGCATACCGACAAAATCACAATTAGAGAGCGTCATTGCAGATAAAGAACTGCAAATATACATACCGATTTTAGATTTTGATAATCCACAAGCCATAATGATAGTGGAATCACCATTAGATAATATCCCAGAACCAGAGCCTGAGATTATCGCTGACGTATCAGCCCTTGAAACAACGTATGAAAAAGGTGACGCTGATATATTTGATGATTTTGACTAAACACTTTACTCAATAAGAAAAGCCAATGAATAACAAAATGAAATATTTAACTGCATATCAATTAATCGTTGGTATGAAAATTCGTTGCCCTTTTAATGGTGACGAAATCACTATCTCTGATTTAATTGCTCACTCTGAAACATCATTTAGCCTGTTCTGTAAAAAAGGTGGTGCCAGTTTTAATGTTAATGACACCTTTGAATTGATTGAGCCATTTGATTTAACAAAAAGTAATCTTAATTGGATAAATGAAGAAATGGCAGAAATCAAAGCTCAACATGATTTATACCGTATATTAGATTTAATGTGGGGAACAGAGGATCACTTTGATAAAGCTGAAATTGAGATAATACCTTATGTATTAAATGGGATTAGTTACGAGCTTATAGAAAATACAGAAACGATAATTTTAACTAAGGATTCTTTTCAGTCATTTTTTAAATCATTAAAAAATAATCGTGATGCTGTAGATATGATAGTAATAACGGGTGATTTGCAAAGTCATTCACAACGGTTAGATGGTACACCCATACTTTCATCGTTAATTACTCTGCAAGATTTTTCAAAAACAATACAACCATTATTAAATTCTAATCAAACAAAAATCATTGATCATTGGCGAGACTGTGGTAGTCAATTTATCAATATTGACTTTCTACAAAAATTTTTTAAAAAATAGGCTTAATTTTAAATATGAATACAAATAGAAAAATGAGCACATTAGAAATTAAAGCTCTTTTGAAGTCAAAAAGATTAACTTTAAAAGAAGTCGCTATAATGTGGTCTAGAAGTGAGGGGTGGATGAGTAAGCTTATTAATAACCCTAATAGACCCGCATATTGGGATTGTGCTTTTCTTGGTTTAAAAAATAAAAAAGAAATTAATGATTTAAAAATGGTAAGTTTTCTTGATTTAGGTCGAGGCTTAGAAAAACAACTTGATGAATATAGACAGTTATTAGAAGCCATTGAAAAAGAAACAGGATATTTCAGTTCAGAACAAGGCTTATTTTCTATTGGTCACGCTAATGAGTTAGATAATTATTTATCTTATCTTTATGAAATACGTTTTGAAAAAAAACCAAATCCAGACAATGCAATAACCAATTTACGCCAAAAACCAATTTTTATACATAAGAGTCATTAATCATGACATTAAAACCAAGAAAGCAACATAAACATTATCCGTATTTATTCCTATTAAATAAAAAACTTTTTTGCGATATTTACGATCACCACCTTTAGAATATGCCTATCACTACCCACTATTACGCCTACGGTTATATGGATACCGTAGGCGTGAATTAGAGCAGTCAATGATTAATCTAGCTCAAGAAATTAAGACCGCCAGTAAAATACTCAAAAGCTAAGTAGGATAAATGATAAAATGAAATATCTATACATATTAACAGTTATCGTAGCTATTCTAAGTACAAATTCTCATGCAACCATTCCAATGACCACACCCCCTTACGTTATTTTAGAAAACTTTATAAATACACAAAAGCAAGCCTATAGCCAATGTATTAATAAAGCTCATAATGAAAAAAACAAGAACGAATGTCACACTATAATTGAAGATATCAAAGCAATAGAAAAGAGAAACCAACAGCACAAACAATAGCGAAAGAATGCAAAAGTATAGGCAATAGCAAACCATTCGAAATAGCCCTAGCCACACTAACAATTATTGCAAACAAAAACAGAAGAATATACGTCCACACATATTCATACTGTGTGTGAAGAGTAATAAATAACAAGCTTGGTATAATACAAGCCACTACCATCCTCACTTTCTCATTGGTTAGAAGTGAAATTTTCAATATTGCTCCCATCATGATCCCCCTAAAGAAAACCTCTTCAAAGATAGGAATCATGATGAGATACGTACATATGAGCAAAGCTTTATCTTTCAACGTACCCGTATTAAAGCTATTCGCCACGTTCAAAGTAAACGTTTCAAATTCAAAGAAAACAAAAGAAATAAAGTAAAGACTGAATACCGAAAAAAATAAGGAAAATATTAATTTTCTTTTAGGCATGTTCCCAATGAAATTATCTTGATAAAAAAAACGATAAACCACATAAGCAACAAAAGCGAATACAATAAACCGTGCGTAAGTTGCAAACATAATTAACGACTCATTAATAGAGCTTTCCCCAATAACTTTTACTATCCATAAATAATACCCCACCCCAGGATTCCATATACCACTGAGAAATACACTGTAAATAATAGCCACTAAAACAACAGACAATCCATTTTGGACGCCTTTATTTAATTCAATACCCATTAACTCTAACTCAATACAAAAAGGAACTATATTATGCGCTTATTTATTGCTGAAAAACCATCATTAGGTAATGCTCTTGCTGAAACCATTGGCATTAAAAAGAAACACAAAGGTTATATCGAATGTGCAAACGGTGACACCGTAACGTGGTGTATCGGTCATTTACTCGAACAAGCCGACCCTGAACACTACGACAAACAATACAAAGCATGGACGCTTGATAATTTACCCATCATTCCTGAAAAGTGGATTTCATTACCAAAAGACGATACGAAAGATCAACTTGATATAGTGGTGGGCTTAATTAAGAAAGCCGATATTCTGGTCAACATGGGTGACCCTGATCGGGAGGGCGTTTATCTCGTCAATGAAGTGATTGAATACGCTCAAGTACCACAAAGTAAATGGGATTCAGCCCTACGAATATTAGTGAATGATTTAAACCCGAAAGCTATCCAAAAAGCCTTAGATAACCTTGAGCCTAATAGTCAACATGTTACTCGCGGTCATGCTGCCTTGTGTCGCTCACGCGCTGATTGGTTACTTGGTATGAACATGACTCGCGCTTGTTCTGTGCTTGCTAAACGTCAAGGCCACCCTCACCTCTTTTCTGTTGGTCGAGTACAAACCCCAACATTACAAATGGTGGTTAAACGTGATCTTGAAATTGCTAATTTCAAGCCCGTTGCTTTTTATGACGTTGAGGGTTTCTTTTCTCATGACGGCATGGAGTTTAAAGCAAAATGGCAAGTTCCCACCGCAATCAGTGAAGATAAACGATGTCTTGATAAAAGCATGGCTGAAAAGGTAATGAATGCTATCAATGGTGATCATGCTTCTGTGACAACATGCGAAACAAAACGAGGAAAATCACAACCACCCTTACCGTTTTCGTTACGTACTTTGCAAGAATACATGTCAAGTAAGTATGGGTATGGTGCAAAAGAAACGCTAGATTATTGTCAGGCTCTTTATGAGCAACATAAAATCGTTTCTTATCCACGAACAGATCAACCGTACTTACCGACTGATAAGCGTGATGAAATTGAAACAATCATGAGCAATCTTGAGGGATTAAATGATTCACCATTAGCTGAGTGGGCTACAAATGCCGATACAAGTCTTTCAAGTCCCTGCTGGAACGATAAAAAACTAGAGGGTGCAGCCCATACCGCGATTATCCCCACCACTCGCGCCCCTGACTTAGACGCTTTAAGTTCTGGTGAGCTAACGGTCTATAACACAATTGCAAGTCGTTATATTGCTCAATTCTACCCTGTTGCAGAAGACGACAATACTGTGATTGAAATTGAGTCAGGCGAACATCAATTTAAAACCACCGGCAAAATGGAAATTGTTAAAGGTTGGCGTACCGTTCTTGGTAAAGAAAAGGCCAATGATGATAACGAACAATCATTACCGTCATTATCTCAAGGCCAACAAATTCAATGTAGTCAATCAGCCTTAGTTGATAAGAAGACCACGCCCCCTAAACCGTTTACTGAGGGCACTCTTTTAACGGGTATGAGTAATATTGCTAAAGAAGTAACTGACCCAAACCTAAAGGCCAAACTCAAAGAAACCGCAGGAATAGGAACAGGAGCTACACAGGCTGGCATTATTGAAACGTTAAAAGAACGTGGGTATTTAGAGCCAAAAGGCAAAGCGATTGTTAGTACAAATCTTGGGCGAATGCTGATTTTAGCCTTACCCGCTAAAGTACGTGATCCTGCATTAACGGCTATCTGGGAACAGCAACTTGATGTGGTTGAAAATGGGGGTTGTAGCGTTGAAAAGTTTATGGCCGTCATGGAGAAAACGATCACTAGCCACATGAACGATTTTAAAGCAGGTAAAGAAACATTCACTCTCCCTGAATCAAAAGAAGCTAGATGTCCTAAGTCTGGTTGTGATGGGTTTGCGTTACCTTACGAGGGCAAGAAAGGTCGAGCTTATAAATGTTCGGTTTGTGAAACGCGATTTAAAGACGATAAAGGCAAGCTAGGTAAAGAGATTAAAAAAATCGCAAAGATTGAAACAACAAAATAAACAACGCCCTTCCTTCTATAATTAAAGAGACTTCTTAATGAATTACCGCAAACTTAGCTTTGTTGGGCTATCTGCTATCTTATTAACAGCTTGCTCTGCTCCACAACCGCCAGCGATTAATGGTCCATTAGTCAGTGTTAATCAAACAAAACCATTAACTGACATCGAACAACAAACACAATTGCTCTTTATGATGAATCAGCAATTAGAATCCTTAATTACATTAACGGCAAAACCACCATTAAAAGAGCCAACATCAACACGATTTAATGTGTACTACCCCTATAACGTCTTCTCGTTCAAAACTACGCCTGAACTACGTTATATTATCGATAATGCAAAAAAGGCTAAACGCATTAATATATTAGGTCGTACTGATGGTAATAAACCAACAGCAAGAGATAAATACGTTGCTATGTCTCGCGCGACTAACGTCAGAAACTACTTAGTGAATAATGGCATTAACCCTACGCTTATTTTCGTTAACTATGCCGCTGCTACTAATTATGTTGATAGTAATTGGACAACTAAAGGGCGTGCGAACAATCGTCGTGTAGAGATTGAAATTATCGGGGAATAACGATGCGTATAGTACCCTCACTCATTTTAAGCTCACTTCTACTTTCATCTTTACCCGTAAAAGCAAGTGATGCTGATTGTTCTATCTGGCTATGCTTACCGATGGGCTTTCCGTCTGGTTGCAGTGAAGCAAAATCCGCCTTTAAACACCGTATAAAGAAATTAAAGCCCCCTTTACCTAATTTCTTATCCTGCCTTGCAACTGATGTTCAAGTCCCTGCTGGAACGCCTGTAAGCACAATGGAAGCTAAATATGGGGTTGCTGCGATCATGAGTTATTCAAAACAATGTACTAAGTATGAATACGATAACCAGGGACAACAACATTGTGTTGAATACGGTTTATTACCTGACAGAATCATTAAAAACACGCCATGTATTATTCGTCGTGTGCATGGGGAAATAGTGCAATGGACACCTAAACACTGCATAAGTACAACTAACTGGGTTGATACTTATATGGACGGTAATAAGTACGGTGAAACTTTTTACTATAGTAAATAACTGAGAACGGATAGTTTACTATCCGTTATATTTTTATGGCTCAAGAATTAAAGAACAAACGGATTATATTCCGAGTAACAGAAAATGAGAGGCAAGATTTTGACCTCAAAGTAAATAAAGCTAATACGACCGCATCAAATTTGCTTCGTGAACGAGTATTAAACGATAATCTTATTATTGTCGCAAAACCAGCTAAACAATCCAAAGATAAAAAACAGCTTATCTACCTTTACAACAAAACATCCAATAACTTAAACCAGCTTGCCTACTTAGCAAACAGTCATAATAAAGCAGGAACACTGACAGAAAAACAACATCAATCTATATTAGCTAATTTGATTACTATCAGAAATTTATTAAAGTCAGGAATAGATAATGTTGATTAGAGTTGACGGTGGTAATGCTGGCATAAAAGAGTATTTAGAAGAGGGTATTAAAAATGGTCGAGATTATACCCGTGATGAACTAGACCACCGCGTAATCCTTGATGGTGAATTAGATTTAACGAATAAAATTATCTTAGGGATGGAATCAAAGGGGCAACGTTATCTTCATATCACCTTAGCTTTTAAAGAAGATCATATTGATAATGATACTTTGAAAGCAATAACCCAAGATTTTAAAGCGTTCGCTTTTAAGGCTTATGACGATGATGAATATAATTTTTATGCAGAAGCGCACCTCCCAAAGATAAAGTCATATATTGATAAATCAACAGGTGAGAGCATTGAACGTAAACCTCATATTCATGTAGTTATTCCTCAAGTTAATTTAAAAACGAATAATAGATTAAAACCATTTGATTACGATAAACAAAATGAAAGATTTATAGACTCATTTCAAGAAATAATTAATGAAAAATATGGACTTGCCAGCCCTAAAATTCACGTTAGAGATTCATTCACTGACGAAAGCACATTAATCAGTCGCTATAAAGGTGACTTGTTCAAATCAACACATCGTGAAATAAAAACAAAATTATTAAATAACTTGATTGATAAAAACATTACAACAAAAGAACAATTTATTACTCACTTAGAACAGTCAGGTTACAGTGTTTCATTAAGAAACAAAGATAAAGTTAATGAATATATCAACATTAAAAAAGGTAGCGACAAAGGCATTAACTTAAAAGAAGCCGTGTTTAAGCCCACCTTTATAATGCAAAGTAAACAAGATAAATCTATCGCATTAAAAAAGACCATTAATACGTATATAGATAAAGGGAGTGGTTACAAAGCAAATACAGGTCATTCTGAAAACCTCATGTACTGGAATGAGACTAAAGCCTATGAACTACGTTATGTTAACCGTAGAAATAGGAAAGAATACAAATCACTACCAAAAGATAAACAACAACAATTTTTAAAAGAGAAGATGAATAATGGAAACGAACGAATTTCAGAACCAAGTATTGCTGATATTAAAAGAACAATCAGATCAAATAGCGAAAATATCAGAACAGCAGGAAGGTATTTGTCTAATGCTGAACGAAATAGCTCAAGCATTGAATCAGGAATCAGAAATATCACTCATCGACGAGTTATCCGAGCTGTTACAGCCAATATCAATAAACACAATGGAAATAAAAGCACTTTTAGAGAATCAGAGCCAACCCGACCCATCAGTAATTATTTAGATTATAGTAAATCGTTACACCCTACTCTATTGCCAGATATAAATTCAATAAAAAAACAGACCACCGCTGTTTCATTATTAACAGCCCTATCTATCAGTCACGGTTTAAATCCTAAAAAATATATAATAACAACATCACCTGACGGTACGGATAAGATTCAATGCGGTAAACGTCAATTAAACACGGCTGATTTCCTCACAAAAGAAATGACCTTTTCATGGAAAGAAGCAAAGCATTATTTAGAAGATAATTATCTAAAGCAACGTGGCATTAATTTAGCGATAGAAGTTACCACTCAACACAACATTGAGCCTAACGTTATTCAAGCGGCTTGGCGCAATCAATTACAATCAGAAAAAGCCACAAGAAAAGAACACTTAAAAAATTATCAGATAGAAAAGAAAGCGATTTATTCAGATAAAACATTAAGCAAAGAAGAACGACAAGTCGTTTTATCTATTACAAGAATGAATAAAGTTATCTTTGATATGAATTTCAAAGAAGAAACAAAAAACACGCGATCACATTTAAACACCTTATCATCAATTAAACAGGATATAGATATGAGCACATCAGGAACAGTGATTAATCATGGGGCTGATAATTATTTACACGATAAAGATAAGTCAATGAGTTATTTTATGACCGTTGAAAAAGATGGCATTCAAAAAACAACATGGGGGAAAGGTTTAGAATTAGCGATAAAAGAAAATAACATTAAAACCGGTGATTATGTTTCATTGGAAAAATCAGGCCAAAAAGATGTTTCAGTAAAAGATGAAGTAATCGACGAAAAAGGAAATAAAAAAACAGAAACAATTGAGGCCGTTCGCAATGAATGGGTAATTTCCAAAACTGCCAAACCCACCCAAGCATTGACTAATAACGAACTTGCTCAATCGTCTGTCAATGAACTTAGTGCTATCAAAATATTACGCGCTAACCCTGAATACAATCAAAATAATGAACTTAAAAACAACGCTCAAGGTTCTTATAATAAAATCATAAACAACATTACTGAATTAGTAAAAAGAAATGAGAACAACCCATTTAATGAAAGTCAAAAAACATTACACAATAAATTTAATGAATTAAAAAGCGTAAGCCTTGATAAAGAAAAAACGGAGGATATAAAAACCACTAATAAATATAACATGGCTAGTCATGTGGTTAATAACACAAACAAAGAAAAACCAATCACACTAAAACTGTTAGACAAAGAACTAGAAGCAAGTAGATTACTCATTCATTATCCAAAGCTAAAAGAATTAGGTGTTAATGCGAAATCAATAACAAAAACAGATAATGGTGATAAAATAGAATATGGTAATAAAAAACTATCTGTTACTAAATTGATAAAGGAAACTCACAACTTAGATACAAAAGAAGTTATTGCCAAATTATCACCTATCTATAAAAGACAACTAAAAGATAAAGAACGGGTTGATAATTACAAAAAGACAAACGTAAAAAACAAAGCTCCAATAGTCAATAGTCATAACACTCAAGAAAATATCATTACATCATCAAATAACAATATCGAACTAATAAAGTTCAACGAACCAATAAAGGTCAACGAACCAATAAAGGTCAACGAACCAATAAAGGCTAACGAACCATTAAAGGCCAACGAACCAATAAAGGCCAACGAACCAATAAAGGCCAACGAACCAATAAAGGCTAACGAACCATTAAAGGCCAACGAACCAATAAAGGCTAACGAACCTTATAACTTCGGTAAAGATATAACCCATAAAACAAATGAAAAAGGTCATGTGTCTTATTTCATGAATAATGAAAAAATGATTACAGATCGTGGAAAAGATGTGCTTATTAATAATGACACATCAAAAGCAGTTGAAATGGGTCTTCGCTTATCTATTGAAAAATTCGGTAATCATATAGATGTTAAAGGCACACCTGAATATAAAGAACAAATTATAGATATTGCCGCAAAGAATAATATTAAAATTCAATTTGTTGATAAACAAATGAATGAGCAACTATTAACTAGAAAAGAACAATATCAGAAAGGTGAAAATATTATATCTAGTGCCGAAATAGCCTATAAATCAAATAACCAACAACCCGAAAAACCACAAGTACAAGCGCAAGCTATAGACCAGAATAAAGGTAAAGGATGGTCTAGATAACCAAAGAATTTGCAACGCAAACCCTTTAGGGCGGGGCTGATATTTTACCGTTCACGGTAAAATATCAGGGCAAGTTCAGCGGAGGGAATGGCTAAGGGTTTCAAAGGGGTTTCCCCTTTGGCGCGGGATGTTGACTAGCTACGTAGTAGCGTTTGTCATACGTCCGTATCGTGCCTATCTTTTGAATCAGTAACCACAGAGTAACCATAAAGAAACCAAGAAAGAATCACAAAGAGTTCAGAAGTAACCATATAAAGGCCATGTAGTATTCATTAGTAACCACAAAAAAGTCAGATAGAGTCCTTAAAGAAACCAAAAAAGCAAGAAAAGGAGCATATTTTGCTACATGACATTAAAGAACTTGAAAATGAACTAGCATCGTTCATTAAAAGTAACGGTAAAACTTCAAAAATAAAAACGATAGAAGCGTTACTTCCTCTAATTGAACAAGCGATAAAAGATAGTATAACAATTGATATGCTTGTGGATTTCTTTCATCAAAAAGAACTAAACATTACAAAGAATTACTTAAAAACAGCAATACAAAGAGTTAGGAAAAAGAATAAAAAATTATCACTAAACATTGCGCATAAAAATACAAACGCTATAAGGCAAGAACCTTTAATCAAAAACACTCCCAATAAAAATGAACTCAAAATATCAACAACACAAAAAGAATCAACTACAGATAACCCATACGACCAAATGATGGAGAAATATAAATTAGGTAAAAGCAACATTGAAAGATATATCGCACTAGGCGGTAAACTTGGAGATATTGAAGAACAATCAATATCAACACAAAGACAAATGGTCTTTGATTTAAAATATGATTTAAAAGCAAAATATAAAGGAATTTATTAATGAAAATCTGTGTAATTAACTTTTCAGGAAATGTAGGTAAATCTTTAATTTCTCAACATCTATTAAAAACTCGTTTAAAAGATAGTGAAATAATAGCAGTAGAATCTATAAACTCCGATGGTAATAATGACGAAAAGATCAAAGGTAAAGAATTTACCGATATTATGGATAAAGTCATGGCGACAGATAATGTTATCGTTGATGTTGGTGCATCTAATGTGGAAGATTTTATGCAGCAAATGAATAAAGCAACAGGAAGCCAAGAGGATTTTGATTATTTTGTTGTACCAACGATTGATAAAGAAAAACAAATAATTGATACTGTATCAACGATTCAAGCATTAGGTGATATGGGTATTGAACAAGAACGTATCCGCGTTATTTTCAATGCTATTGACTATGATACAAATATAAATAGAAAATTCAGTAACATTCTTGAACTAGACCATATAGCAACTATTAATACTAAAACAACAATACATGAAAATGAATTATTTAATCGTCTAAAAGAGGTAAGAGATTTAAAAACCATTCATGATATAGCAAATGATGATACTGATTATAAATCTCTTATTGCAGCCACTGACGACAAATTAGAAAGACTAACTTATTCAAGACGATTAGGTTTAAAACGTTTGGCTGTAGGTGTCGAACGAATGCTTGATAATACATTCGAAGAACTTTTTAAATAGTAGGTAAAAATGTCAGATAAAAATATCCCTGTTGATTTAAAAGAAGCTTATCTACAAGAAATGCAATGTGAAGTAATTCTTTTTAGAGAAGAACTTAAAGAAATTCATACAGAATCAGTAGTCAGGATTGGTATTACTCAAGAAATAATTGAAACACAATTAAACAATGCAAACGAAGCATTAAATAAATATACACAAGCTGCAAATGTACACTTTTCAACCACAAAAAAAGAATTAAAAGATATTGCTGAAAATGAGTTAAAAGAAACAATCACCAAGTCTTTTTTAGAAGCTAACAAACAACTGCTTGTACTTCATAAACCAAAACGAAATATCAGTGATATTGTCATTTCAGCTTTTGTTTTTTCTGCGATTGGTTTAACTATAGGACTCTTATTAGCCAATAATATTAGCTTCAAATAAACATTAACACTTCACAATAGATAATCGTTATTTCGCCTTTTGGCGAAATACTTGATTATCTATTGCTCACCGTCTTAATTTAAAAGAAATATTATGAAGAAAAAATTAATAACACTATTCATTAGTGCGGTTTTTTATTGTCAAAATTCTGTAGCTGGTATTCCTGTTACTGTAGTAGCTGACGTTCCCACACAATTAAACCAGATTCAAAACTATGCACAAATGCTAAAAGAATATGCAATGCTTGCAGATCAATTAACCCAAATGAAAGCACAATTCATTCAAATGGAAAAAGAATATAGCTCACTAACAGGCTCTAGAAATCTTGGTGATATTTTAAATAGCCCGGAGTTTAAACAATATCTACCTGACGACTGGCAAGATATTTACTCAAACATTCGAAATAATGGTTACGATGGATTATCTAATGCAGCAAAATCATTACGTGATGCAAGTAAAGTCTTTGATACTTGTTCATATATAAATAATCCAACTGAAAAAAGAATCTGTGAGGCTCAATCTATTCAAGCCGCACAAGATCAAACTTTTGCAAATGATGCCTATAAAAAATCCACGGGGCGAGTTCAACAAATAGAAAGTCTTATGACTGAAATAAACAGGACAAGTGATCCAAAAGCTATTGCAGAATTAAGTGCTCGTATTCAAGCAGAGCAAGCTCTTATTCAAAATGAACAGACAAAATTAGCTATGTATCAAGAATCATCAAAAGCAGAAAAACAATTATTAGAACAACAAAAACGTGAAGCTGCTATTAAAAGTTTTACGTCTAGTAATTACATTCAAGTACCACCAATGGAGTTTAATTAATGGATATTGCAGTTTTCCAATTTATTAGTGGAACAATAGAAAACGCAACAAATAAATTTTTGGTGAGTGGCTTAACGGGGATAATATCGGCTATTACTCCATTACTTATAACAGGAATTAGTCTTTATATTACAATGCAAGCCTATTTATCTATTATGGGGAAAAGCGATGATTTAGCATTTGACGTATTTAAACATTGTCTTGTCGTAATTTGTATTACAGGTCTTGCGTTAAATATTGAAAATTACACTACTTATGTAATTGGTAGTGTAGAAGCCATTGCATCTGGATTAGCTAGTGCCGTATCAGGACAATCTCAAAATGGTGATATTTTTCAAAGACTAGACACTTTATTGCAACAAGGTATAGAACAAGCAGGATATAGCTTTAGCCAAGTAGGTATATCACCTACAACTTGGACATGGTTTTTACTTGGTATCATTATATTAGCCGCAATTTCTTCATTAACATTAATATCAGCAACAATTATTATTGGCACAAAGTTTCTATTAACATTCCTTTTGATTCTTGGCCCTCTATTTATGATATTTGCTTGTTTCCCCATAACAAGACGCTATTTAGATAGTTGGATAGCCAAAATCTTTGAAAATATATTAGTGCAGGTCTTGGGGATTATGGTTATAGCGTTAGCCATAAAAATGATACAAGCATTTATTTTTTCTAATAATATCAATAATGCAACAGAAACGGATGCTAATACTATTGGTATAGCTATTCAAATAGTTATTGTCGTGGGTATTTTACTCTATGTTATTCGTCAAATACCAAATCTTGCAGGATCACTTGCTGGCGGTTTTGCATCAGGTTCTATGAGTATTAAAGATCTAAAAGGTGGTGTCGCCGCTGGTATTGCAGGATTAACTGGCGCAGGAAAAATGATGAGTAACTTAAAAGGAAAAGAACCATCAGAGCGAAGCGGGCGTGATACGTGGGAGCAACAACAAACTAATAAGATTACATCTAGTAATAGCAATCAAAGCAAAGATCCAGTGTCTCAAGTTGTAAGAGATCAAATAGAAAAACATAACAGAAATAATAAATAAAAATAACGCCTAGTAAATAAATTATTTACTAGGCGCTTAAATAATTTATTAATAACTAAGACTGTATCCTTTGGCATCGCATACATCAGATACTTCACTAAAACGATCAAATGCTTTCATATCTAATAAATCAACTTTTTTATGTTTACCTGCTGATTTAGCAAATTCATTAAAGTTTTCACATGAAGATTTCAATTCTATTGAGTTATCCGCATTTTTCATTACTTCTGCATGTAATTCTTTATGTTTAATTGTCGCTTCTGCTTTTGTCATATCTTGTACGTCTTTTGCAAATGAATTAAAAGAAAGGCACAATAGCGATAATAATAATACTTTTTTCATTTTAATAATTTCCATATTTATAATGCTTATATTTTAAACTATCTAATAGGTAGTAACAATTAAATACTAATAGCATCTAACGATAATATTCACTAAAGGAATCCATATGCCTAACACAATCAAACTACTTTTAAATTTACGTTCTTTACGTGTTTTAAGCCGTGAAATGACACTTGAACAACTACAAGAATCACTTGATAAATTAACACAAGTAGTCAATGAACGAACTCAAGAAGAAGAACAACAACTTGCAGAAAATAAAGAACGTAATGACAAACTAGAAGCATACCGTGAAATGCTTATCGCTGACGGAATTGATCCAGAAGAACTACTTCAAGCAATGTCTGCAAAACCTAAAAAATCAAATCGCGCACCTCGTCCAGCTAAATACAAATATGTTGATGAAAATGGTCAAGAGAAAACATGGACAGGCCAAGGCCGCACACCTAAATTTTTAGTTGATAAAAACCTAGAAGACTTTTTGATTTAATTGATCACTAATTTTTAACTAATAACAAAGCTAGTTTAAGGTACGAAAACTAGCTTTGAATAATCAAAATAACTTAGTCGTAATACTTAGCCCACGGTTTATCACCATCAGGCATAGTTAAGCGATTAGTTTGAACAACTCGACCATCAAGAACAAGTAACATCCGCCAAGCTGTGTAAGGAATTTTAGCCCCATTCATCCAATTCTTAATAGTTTTATTTGGGTCATTTTTTCTATAAATACCTAGCATTTTTGACACAACCCCTAATGAATGTACCTGAGCTAAATGCTCTACAACTTCATTAAATTCATTTTGTGTTGGATGTTGATATTTAGGGTCATCAATAGAACGGTATGAATCTGGTAATATTGCTTTTTGAGGACAAAAATTAACTACTGCACAATGAGCAATAGATAAATTTTTTTCAAAGTTAAATTTTTGATTGATTTTTGCTTGAGCGTCAAAATCTAACTCTAATAAATTAAGATTCATATCATGTGTATTCATTATAACACCTCATTAAAAGTAGCCCCTTACGGGGCTACTGGTTGTTACCAAAAATAACGAACTTTCAACTTTAATTTATCAGAATTAAGGTATTCAGCCGTTATTGGGATATTTTTAAAATCCGCATGAAGTAACATATTCATAAAAAAACTAACATTATTGCGCTTATCTAAAGATATACATGCAATAGCATTATCCATCTTTTTTTGAGATATCGTGGCATTTTCATTAATCCAAAAAACCACTTCACAAACAGAAATATCTGATTTCTCAAAATCAGAAGCCTCTATGAACAAATAACCTTTCATACAAAATACCCTTAAACAGGGGAAAGCCACTCTCTCCCCGACCACATAAGTATACCACAAAAAGAACTGATAAAAAGTAAAAATCCTACTTTTTATCTGGTTTTAACCTATATTGAGTTTACTCAATATACAAAGCCAACTACCACCCAATTATAAATAGCCTTTACAATTAAGTTTTTCGCACAGGCTTAAATTAGCAGTAACACATCACCACCCTGCTAGGCTCGCTTTTTGCTGAGGTTGGAAATAAACACCGGCTTTTCCTGTCGAATGACAAAAGAATGAATCAAAGTGCGTCTACTTATTTGATTTTAGGAGCTTGCCGAGTAAAATCGAAAGCGGAAAAATCGAGGTAATTAAATCACCTCGAATTATTCTTATTTTTTCAGTAAAAATTGATGTGCTTTACTAGCAAGGCTTGCCGCTTTAAATATGTATTTTTTATCGTTATTAAGTGCTTTAAGCCATGACGCTATATAACTCTCATGTTGAATATTACCGAACACGTTTAAATCAGCACAACAAAACGCAGCCCCTAACTCTGCTACCAGCTCCTCAAAGGCGTAATCTTTAGTGCCAAAGCTACCCGTTAGCTTACGATCTAAACGGCTCTTATGAGCTGTCCAGTGAGTTAATTCATGTAGCAAAGTAGCGTAATAATCACTTGATGAAGTAAAGCGATCTTGTGTTGGCATTGTGATTGTATCTTGACTTGGTGCGTAGAACGCTCGAATACCTAAATGATTAATCACTGCACCTGTATTTAAAATTGCATTATCAACATAAGGAAGAATTTCAAACTCGTCATTTTTGATGCGTTCTTCACTGACTGTTACTACGGGTTTTTCGATATTTTCAATTTGATCTAGGTTAAAAACGACAAAAGATCTTAACATTGGAATTTTTTCTTCTTCGTCTTGCTCGTTCTTCTTTTCCCACATTTTATAGAAAATAATCTCCGTTCCTTTTTGCCCTTTAATCACATTACCGCCAAGCTCTGTCGCTTGTTTATAAGTTAACCAATACGGGCTAGAGTAACCTTTTATGACGGTTTCAGACCAAAGTAACAATATATTTACGCCAGAATATTGCGCCTTACTTTTAAAATTCATCGGTAACATGTCACATTGCTGTGTTCTATCCCACGGACACGCCCAAGGCTTTACCCCACTTTCTAAGGCTTTAATAATACGATCAGTGACTATTTGATACATATCTCTAGACACTTTAGCGACACGTTTTTTACCCTTGCTTTGGTTCTTAGAAGATTCATTTTTGTTGGAGTCCTTCGACTCCAAGGGCGAAACCTTGGTCGCTTTTAGCTGATTAGTGATTGTTGAGTGGTTAGCTGTTGAGTTTGTCATGGTCGTGAGTCCTTTGGGTTTAAGTTTTCATCTTCGTCATCGCCTGACTGTTCGCACACATATCATCGTTCTCACCGTCAAGGGCGCGAAGCGGCGTAGCCTCCCTTGCCGGTGATAATGTGATAGGTGAAGATTAAAGGAAGAAAGCGATTGAAGATGGAAACGTCCAAAAGGATGAACAATGACTAACGAGGCAGATAAACGCGATTACAAGCACTTATCAGGTAGAAGTGAAAGCTCTAGCTTTGTGAGTTCGACGGCAGGAGAACAAATGCTGTTAATGAAAATAGACCAAGAATAATTTGTCCTCGCTTGCGAGGAAAAACAAATTAATCCTGGTCCATTTGAATGCTGTTGCTGTTTAGCCCTGACCTTACCTTTGGTGAAGACAGCTTGCTGGCTGAGTTTCACTAGCAATACGAGCATGGAACATGTGATGGGGTGCGTGTGAAATAGGGCAAGCGTAGCGTGGTTGCCCCGTAGGGGTGCTGCAAAGGCCTTAATCTGTAAAAACAGTATCAATAGCAGCTAAAAATCGAGTGGCACTTTCATCTTTCAAATGAATAGACTCAAATACAACGCCTTTTACATAGCATTTTCTTGAGCTATCGTAGCGCATATTCGTTGGCCTCCCCTCTCTATAGACAGTGAAAATACGGCTTGATTTAATACGTCCAATACTAAACTTTCGCATAATCACATGCGTATTAATCTCACCAAAAACCAACAAATACGCATCAATATATTTAAGTAAAACCTTATCTAACATGCAGTTACAATCAAAATCATTCAGAATAACACATGTATACAATTGATACAGTGTGTGTTTTATATACACATATCTATTATATACGATGTCTCTTTTAGACACATATCAACCAAACTCAAACTTACGTTCTTTGTTAGGTACATAACCATACTTAACAGCTATGAAAATAGCTGTATTACGCTTACTATGATTCTTAAAGGTTTTATCCACTTTAAACGTAAATAACTTAATATAATCCTCATAAGACGTACCACTATTTTCACTCGCCCAATCTGCAATATCTTCTATTCTTGTGATTAAGTAATGATTCATGTGTCACACTCCCCTATTATGCAAACGCATAACCTTTGCGGTAATTTTTCAGAAAGCCTGTTTCATGCAAATCAGTAAGCACATTGGCAATAAGACCACGGCTAACACCTCTAAATTGCTGTGTCACACCACGGAAAGATGGCTTCACATCTTTAGCTAATATTGCATCACGAATATCAAAATATAACTGTGAATCACACTTCGCTTTTAATGGTTCATTACTGCACTCAAAAACACACTGGTCACACTCATTGTCAAAGCAACCATCATTGACTGCGTTCAACTGTGTATCGAGTGTGAACGACTGTGTTTGTATTTGACTGTGTTCGGTTGTTAAATCAGTCGGTTGCACACTCATATTTTGCTGACTGTGTACGACTGTACCTGACTGTGAACGACTGTGTTTCACTTTATTTAGTGCAAATGACACACATACAAACAGCCACGATAGCAACTCAAGGGCTAAGGCCGTCACGTAAGAAATCATCATGCCATATTTAGAGACAACGGATTCACTACCCGTAAAGTTAGCTTGTTGGTTAGATAGCTCGTCAATACGAGAAAGTAGGGTAGGTATTTGAGATAAGGTATTTTGAGATTTAGTGATCTGTTTAGCGGCTTGTTGGCGTTTAGCCAACTGGCGCAACTCAATCACTTGGTCGCGATAATCAGTAATTTGAGATTCGATACGCTGATAGCTTACTGAGTTCTGAGCATTAGCCACGACACCAGACTCTAAGGCCGCGACTGACGCTGAAAATGAAACTGCACTTAATGTCATGCTAAGAACGAGAGCAAATATTGAGGTAAGGCGCATTTTTTGCGACCAAAGGAACAGTACAAAAAGGGGAGTAGCGCATTTAGCAAGGTCGAGTAAAAGTCCCAAAGCCGCCATTAAAAGCGGAGAACCCATATCAGTACCAATACTAAACATGAATTTAGTTGTTAATGTAGCCGATAGGCAAGCGGTAGCGACTGATAGCACTATGCAAATCAGCTTAATAATATTATTATTCATTTGTGAATTATTCCTATAAACAGTGGTTCACACTAAGCCTCAAGATGCGGTCGAAAGTAGCTTGAGGCTTTTCTATATTTAATCGTTTACATCAAATCGAATACATTTTAATGTATACACATTTTAGTAATCATAAAATTAAGCACACTTATATGATTACGCTTTTATGTTTTCATATTCTTTATTAATCAAATTAGCCATAAATCCTTTTAATTCAATGTCTTTTGAATCCAAAATAAATTTAAGCTTGGCATAATCAGATGGTGATAATCGTGTAGACATCAAGATAGTTGTCCGTGATTTATCAGAGTCCAATAATTCAAGTAGTGATTCATCACTATAGCTAGAATCAATTAACCCCTTATAATCTTGCGGTGTCTTTGCCGATAAGACTTTTTGGGCTAACTCATCTTTAGTCTTATACTTACTAATTTTACTATCCAATTCTTGCTGAGATAATAAACCTTGATCCAACTCTAGATTTGTTTTGGCATTATTAGTTGGTAGACCCATTAACTACAACCTCATTAAGAAAACGTGATATTTCATTGATAACTTTCGAGTCAGGTTCTTTAGCGTAAGCCTTACGATTTACGAAAACAGATTTAGCCACATTAACGGTAGTTGATAAACGTTGTTTAAAATCTTTAACGTCTTTATCATTTTCTCGATAACAACGATTAGCAACAAAAATAGCGTTATCAAGAAGACCAAACTCTTTTAGACGATCTCTCATTTTTAATGCTTCTTTGTAATCATCATCCGTCGGCATAAATGGGATAATGAATAAAGCATCCTCATTTTTCATACCTTGCATAATATCGATATTCGTTTGAGTGTGCGCTCCTTGAGTATCAACAATAGTAAAATCAACCTCACCATTAGATGAAAAAATAGCATTGTTTACTTCTACAAATTGAGCATAGTGTTGTTGAGGATCATAATCCTGTCCATTAACTTTATAGCCTGTACGATAAAGCTCTCTCGCAATTTGTTTACATAAAACTGATTTACCAGATCCTCCTTTAGAGGCCATCAGAATAAGATACTTTGCCATAACGCTCCCTTGAATACGCAAAAATATAAACACTTATATGTATACACTTAATTATATACAAAAACACGTAATCACTCAACAGTATACATAAAATAGCTATTAGAAAAATGTATACGCTAAGATAAACTGTTAACTTAATAGCAACACTCTATCAAACATGATCTTTTAAGGCTTAGACGATAATTTTAGGTTGAAAGTAGATCGGGTATTTTTGTTAACAACTTAGTCACAAAAAATGTAGACAGTTTTAGGTAGGTAAAGTTGTGTTTTTGGGGGTTAGGGTAGGTAATTCCAATTGAACAGTGTTCACT
>NZ_WMDN01000024.1:0-57340 GCF_021236965.1 Photobacterium carnosum
TCCTCCGCCAACTAAGGCTGCCATTGAACTTGAATGATGTGGCGTCCGAAAAGGACGATTAAGCCAATTACCTTGGTGCAAGGATTGCTGGGTCAAAGAAGCAACCGCTGCAGTTTCAATGGCTTCTTGATGAGTCATTGGTGGTAATAAATCTCGCAATCGAGATGCCAACATTGTTTTACCCGTACCTGGTGGGCCCAATAATAATAGATTATGACTACCTGCTGCCGCGATTTCTAACGCCCGTTTACCTTGTTGCTGACCAATTATATCTTGCATGTCACGTTGGTCATTAACCTCTACTGATGGGGTTATCACCCGTGGCTGAAGATGTAATTGCAACTGTTGCTGGCCACATAAAAAACCACAGACCGCTAACAAAGAAGGGGCTGATTTATGTTGTTTTTGTGCCACTAATGCCACCTGATCACCATTTTGATCCGGTACAATTAAACAACGTTTGGCTTTCAATACTGCCAATGCCGCAGGTAATGCGCCTTTCACTGCACGCAAATCGCCTGATAATGCTAACTCACCAATAAACTCATATTGTGCTAATCGATCAGTAGGAATTTGCCCAGAAGCGGCCAAGATACCAAGGGCAATAGGCAAATCAAATCGTCCTCCTTCTTTAGGTAAATCAGCAGGGGCTAAATTAACCGTAATACGCCGTGATGGAAATTCAAATTGGGCATTAATAATCGCACTACGAACCCGATCTTTGGCTTCTTTTACGGTCGTTTCAGGCAAACCAACCAATGTAAAACTTGGCATCCCATTACTTAAATGTACCTCAACGGTTACTGGTGGGGCTTCTACGCCCACACAAGCTCGACTATGAACAATAGCAAGTGTCATTGATGACTCCATTGACTGGCAACTTACACCATTGGGTTAATGAAATTTATATACGGTGTTACATCAAAGCACCATTAATGCTGCGAATTTACTAATAAAACCAGATTTTTTTCTTGTCATGTGACAGAGATCCGTGTTACCACTTATATATAGCAACAACTAAACAATAAAAGTTGGACAATTATGCGCATAACAGCAACATCCCTAATACTCATTATTAATGTCATCGTGGTGATTATTTCACCGCGCAGGGGATGTGCAGGCGTAAGTTAACGCGACCAAGACACAAAAAAGCCCCCGCACTGAAAAGTTCGGGGGCTTTTTTAAATCAACGAATTTAAATCCGCATTTTAACCACACACAAGGAGCAGCGATGACAGGGGCAGAGTTAGTCGTACAAGCGCTGCAGCAGCAGGGAATAACAACCATCTTTGGCTATCCGGGAGGCGCGATCATGCCCATCTATGATGCACTTTATGATGGTGATGTTGAGCATATTTTATGTCGCCATGAGCAAGGGGCAGCGATGGCGGCAATTGGTATGGCACGATCAACCCAAAGTGTTGCCGTCTGCATGGCAACATCAGGACCCGGTGCAACCAATTTGGTCACGGGCTTAGCCGATGCCTTAATGGACTCAGTGCCTTTAGTCGCCATTACAGGTCAAGTCGCCAGCTCACACATTGGTACTGATGCCTTCCAAGAAATGGATGTGATTGGAATGTCACTTTCATGTACTAAACACAGCTATTTGGTGACGGACATTAACGATCTTGCACCGACATTAGCAGAGGCTTTTGTGGTGGCCCAAAGTGGTCGTCCAGGGCCAGTAATTGTTGATATAGCTAAAGATGTACAGTTGGCTACGGCACCAACAACAGTATTGCCTAGCGTCACTCCGCCACCATTACCGATAGTCTCTGTTACCGCTATCGAAGTGGCACAACAGTTATTAGCTCAATGTCAGCGACCCGTTTTATATGTTGGCGGCGGTGTTCAAATTGCTAAGGCAACCGCAACCCTGCGCCAATTTCTAACCCTCAACCCAATGCCGTCAGTCAGCACCCTCAAAGGTTTAGGTTCAGTCGCCCGTCACGATCCGCATTACCTTGGAATGCTAGGAATGCATGGCACTAAAGCGGCAAATCTAGTTGTACAAGAGTCTGATTTATTGATCGTTGTTGGCGCGCGGTTTGATGATCGGGTTACCGGAAAATTGGATACCTTTGCCCCTCTCGCGAAGGTGATCCACATTGATATTGATGCAGCTGAATTTAATAAATTACGCTATGCCAACGCACCGTTGCGTGGTGATATTAATGTTATTTTACCGCAGCTTGAACTAGGACAAGACATCAGTCGCTGGTTAACCCATAGCGAACATTTACGCCACATTGGTAAATGGCGCTACGACCATCCGGGTGAATTAATTTATGCGCCACTATTACTAAAACAACTGTCAGACATGATGCCCGATAACAGCATAGTCTCGACCGATGTAGGGCAACACCAAATGTGGGCGGCACAACATATTCAACCGCGTGAGCCACAAAACTACATCACTTCGGCTGGACTTGGCACTATGGGCTTTGGCTTACCCGCCGCGATGGGAGCCAGTGTTGCACGCCCTGATTCTCAATCGATACTGATCTCCGGTGATGGCTCATTTATGATGAATGTACAGGAACTTGGCACTCTTAAACGCCGCCAAATTCCAGTCAAAATGGTACTGATTAATAACCAACGCTTAGGCATGGTGCGTCAATGGCAATCGCTGTTTTTTGATGGTCGCCATAGCGAGACGATTTTGGATGATAACCCTGACTTTGTAATGCTGGCGCGGGCGTTTGATATTCCTGGTAAAACCATCACCCGCAAAGAGGAAGTCGCACCAGCACTGGCTGAAATGCTCGCTAGCGACAGCGCCTATTTATTGCACGTGATGATTGATGAAGAACAAAATGTATGGCCATTAGTACCACCGGGCGCTGCCAATCAAGACATGCTGGAGAACACGTAAATCATGGATAGATATTTACTCGACATCAAAGCTAACGATAAACCAGTATTACTTGAACGTATTTTACGGGTGATTCGCCACCGTGGATTTGTGATCAAAAAAGTGGATGCGACCCAAAACCATCATAGCAATATCGCCACCATTGCAATTATTGTTGATAGTGATCGTCCGATTAGCATTCTGATCAATCAAATAGAAAAACTCTGGGATGTAACCACCGTTATCACCTCACAAATCGAAAATTTGGATTAAATTTTAAGAAAGGAACTCGTCATGGCAAACACAGCTGATTTTATTTGGTTTAACGGTAATATCGTTCCTTGGGCGGAAGCGAATGTTCACGTTCTTACCCATGCAATGCACTACGGCACTTCTGTTTTTGAAGGCATTCGTTGTTACAACACCCCCAAAGGACCGGCAATTTTCCGCCATCAAGAACACATGCAACGGTTACTTAATTCGGCCAAAATTTATCGCTTCCCAATTCCTTATCACTGCGATCAACTGATGGAAATTTGCCGTGAAACCATTCGCGTCAATAAACTCGATTCGGCCTATATTCGCCCATTAGGCTATGTTGGTAATGTAGGTTTAGGTGTCTGCCCTCCGGTTGATACCATTATGGATCTGATTGTAGCGGCCTTTCCATGGGGTTCATATTTAGGTGAAGAAGCGTTAGAAAATGGTGTCGATGCAATGATTTCAAGCTGGAACCGCGCGGCACCTAATACCATTCCAACCGCAGCTAAAGCTGGTGGTAACTACTTATCATCATTGCTTGTTGGCAGTGAAGCCCGTCGCCACGGTTATGCAGAAGGGATTGCGCTAAGTGTTGACGGTTACCTTTCAGAAGGTGCAGGTGAAAATATTTTCGTGGTCCGTAACGGCGTCCTTTCAACCCCACCAACCACCAGTGCAATCTTACCGGGTATTACTCGCGACACCATTATGGTGCTCGCCAAAGAACGTGGCTATGAAGTACGCGAAGAAAATATAGCTCGAGAAGCACTCTACCTTGCCGATGAAGTATTCATGACAGGCACCGCCGCTGAGATTGTCCCCGTACGCAGTGTTGATCAGATCTCGGTTGGAGCAGGTAAACGCGGACCAATCACTCACCAACTACAAACCGATTACTTTGGCTTATTTAATGGCGAAACTGACGACAAATGGGGTTGGTTAGACTACGTATACCCAGCTAAGTAACTGCGTCGATTAAATTAATTAATGACATCAGCCATCGCTATGATGGCTGAACTAAAAAGGATTTTATTGCTATGCCTACGTATCGTTCAGCAACAACAACCCATGGCCGAAATATGGCAGGCGCACGTGCATTATGGCGCGCAACTGGGGTTAAAGACGAAGATTTTGGTAAACCGATTATTGCGGTGGTGAACTCATTCACTCAATTTGTACCGGGCCACGTACACTTAAAAGATCTCGGGCAATTGGTGGCCAAGCAAATTGAACAAGCAGGCGGGATCGCCAAAGAATTCAATACCATCGCCGTTGATGACGGTATCGCAATGGGTCATGGCGGTATGCTGTATTCATTGCCATCCCGCGAACTCATTGCCGACTCAGTTGAATACATGGTCAATGCCCATTGTGCTGATGCAATGGTGTGTATTTCTAACTGTGACAAAATTACCCCCGGAATGCTAATGGCATCATTGCGATTAAACATTCCGGTGATTTTTGTTTCTGGTGGCCCAATGGAAGCAGGAAAAACTAAACTTTCAGATCAAGTGATCAAACTCGATTTAGTGGATGCGATGATCCAAGGTGCGGATCCTTCCGTTTCTGACGAACAAAGCGAACAGATCGAACGATCCGCCTGCCCAACCTGTGGTTCCTGTTCGGGAATGTTTACCGCTAACTCAATGAACTGTTTAACCGAAGCGTTAGGTTTAAGCCAACCGGGTAATGGTTCAATGTTAGCGACACACGCCGATCGTGAGCAACTATTCATTAATGCCGGTAAACGTATTGTTGCACTGACTAAACGTTATTACGAACAAGATGATACCACCGCATTACCACGTAATATTGCCAACAAATTAGCGTTTGAAAATGCGATGGCACTTGATATCGCGATGGGTGGTTCAAGTAATACCGTATTGCACTTATTGGCCGCGGCTCAAGAAGGTGGAATTGATTTCACCATGGCTGATATTGATCAAATGTCACGTCGCGTGCCACAACTGTGTAAAGTTGCGCCGTCAACGCCGAAATACCATATGGAAGATGTTCACCGAGCGGGTGGGGTGTACAGTATTTTAGGTGAACTTGATCGCGCCGGACTGTTCCACAACCAATGTCATAATATTTTGGGTGAAACCTTTGCCGAAAGCCTACGCCATTACGATATTGTCCAAACCCAATCCCAAGCAGTCAGAGATTTCTTCCGTGCAGGCCCTGCGGGTATTCGTACCACCAAAGCATTTTCACAAAATTGCCGCTGGGACACCTTGGATGATGATCGTCAACATGGGTGTATTCGTAGCCGAGAATTTGCCTTTAGCGACGAAGGTGGACTAGCAGTATTATCCGGCAATATGGCCCTTGATGGTTGTATCGTTAAAACCGCAGGCGTTGATGAAAACTGCTTAACCTTTACCGGACCCGCGGTGGTATTTGAAAGCCAAGACACTGCGGTTGAAGGTATTCTTGGTGGTAAAGTCAAAGCGGGTGATGTGGTTGTGATCCGCTATGAAGGACCAAAGGGTGGCCCTGGGATGCAAGAAATGTTGTATCCAACCACCTATTTAAAATCAATGGGACTCGGTAAAGAATGCGCTCTAATCACTGACGGACGTTTCTCTGGTGGTACTTCCGGTTTATCTATTGGTCACGTATCACCGGAAGCCGCCAGTGGCGGTACAATTGGCCTTATCAATAATGGCGATATGATCGCAATTGATATTCCTAATCGCAGTATCAACTTATTAATCGACGATGCCATCCTTGCTAGTCGTCGCGCTGATGCAGATCAACGAGGTTGGAAACCGGTTGATCGTGTCCGTCAGGTGTCATTAGCACTTAAAGCTTACGCGCTACTTGCGACCAGTGCTGATAAAGGCGCGGTACGTGATAAATCCAAGCTAGAAGGATAATATGATGGCCAATATCAAACTCGCTAGCGACCAATATTTACTTAGCGGTGCCGACTATTTACGTAATATTTTACGGGCGCCAGTCTATGAAGTCGCGCAAGTCACACCATTACAAAGCATGACTCGCCTCAGCGCTCGCATCAATAATCATGTTCAGCTCAAGCGTGAAGATCGCCAACCCGTACATTCTTTTAAACTGCGCGGTGCTTATAACATGATGACCCAACTGACAGAATCTCAGCGCCAAGCGGGAGTCATTGCGGCATCAGCGGGGAATCATGCACAAGGGTTGGCATTATCGAGTCAAAAACTCGGGGTCAATGCCACTATCGTCATGCCGCGTACTACGCCTGATATTAAAATTGATGCGGTGCGGGGTTTTGGCGGTAACGTAATTTTGCATGGTAACAACTTTGATGAAGCGAAAACTCACGCTGAAATGCTTGCCCAGCAACATGGCTATACCTTTATTCCACCCTTTGATCATCCGGCTATTATTGCTGGCCAAGGTACGATTGGGATTGAATTGGTACAACAAAATGGTCATTTAGACTATGTGTTTGTGCCTGTTGGCGGCGGCGGTTTAGCGGCGGGAGTGTCAGTATTACTCAAACAACTGTTACCGGAAATTAAAGTTATCGGTGTAGAAGCAGAAGATTCCGCTTGTTTAAAAGCAGCCCTAGATGCAGGACAACCTGTCACCCTTGATCAAGTAGGCATGTTTGCTGATGGCGTTGCTGTTAAACGCATCGGCAATGAAACTTTCCGTTTATGTGAACAATATCTTGATGATGTGATCACAGTAAGCAGTGATGAAATTTGTGCCGCAGTAAAAGATATCTTTGAAGACACACGCGCGATTGCTGAACCATCAGGAGCATTATCACTGGCGGGCTTAAAAAAATACGCTGAGCAGCAACAATTACAACAACGTCATTTAGCGGCAATTTTATCAGGGGCTAACCTTAACTTTCATGGTTTACGTTATGTTTCTGAGCGGTGTGAACTAAGTGAAAAACGTGAAGGGTTATTAGCGGTCACTATTCCTGAACGCCCTGGGGCCTTTCTTGAATTTTGTCACCTTATTGGCGGGCGAGCAGTCACCGAGTTTAACTATCGCTATAACGACAGTAAATTAGCCAATGTCTTTGTCGGGGTACGCTTACTGCAAGGACAACTTGAATTGGATCAAATAATTGCCGATCTACATCAAGGGGGTTATCCGGTGATGGATTTGTCTGATGATGAGGTAGCCAAAGTGCATGTGCGTTATATGATTGGTGGACGACCATCAAAACCCTTACAAGAACGCCTGTACAGTTTTGAATTTCCAGAATATCCCGGCGCTCTGGCTAAGTTTCTATCAACCTTAGGCAGCCAATGGAATATTAGTTTATTTAATTATCGTAACCATGGGGCTGATTATGGCCGAGTGTTATGTGGCTTTGAGTTAGCTGATCACGATTTACTCTCGTTTACCAGTCACCTACGTAAATTGGGTTATCATTGGCATGATGAGACTGACAGCACGGCATATAAGTTCTTTCTCGCCCAATAATATCAACATCTGCTATATATCAAGCAGCCTTAGTGCTGCTTTTTATTTAGCAATGGTTTATCAGCGACGATGGGTAATTGTACGCGTATATTCCGTCATAAATTGTGCTAATTGAATGCTTTGCTGTAAAATAATTTGCCGCGCAGAATGGGGTAAACAACCAAAACACTGCACTAATTTATCGATCTCTTCTTTGTACTCACTCTCAATAATATCTAATCCTAAATCACCATAAATAAACCACGTTAATGGTCTTTCTGTTAGCTCTGATATTTCCATTAAGAGACGTACTTTAGGTTCTGTTTTCCCTGTTTCTAAATCCAAATAGGTTTGGCGAGCCACTTTCAACTGCTGTGCCATATAGACTTGAGTTAAACCTTTCCATTCTCGCGCTTCTTTGATCCGTAGCGCCATCTCTTGTTTACTATCAACCATCATTTACTCCACAAAACCGTTGTTAGCATTAGTAACTACTACTAACAACCCTTGCAGATGATACGCCAAGTTTTTCAATCTATAACTAAACAAAAATCAGACAATTAACAGTTAAGTATCACGCTGATTTTTATTTTGAATTGCAGTTCGTGATTTTTAAGAGCGTTATTCCTATTTCGCAAAAAAATCGTTACTCATGCCAATATAACTAGACCTCACATATTAATTACAACCATAAAAAAAGGTGCCATTAATAGCACCTTCTTGATGACGAAAATTATAACTCAGTCGTTTTATTCAACAGTGACGGCTTTAGCCAGATTACGTGGTTGATCAACATCAGTACCTTTAATCAATGCAACGTGATAAGCCAGTAACTGCATTGGAATGGTGTAAAAAATAGGGGCAATAATCTCATCCACTTTAGGCATTGTAATGATCTTCATACCCTCACAATCATCAAAGCCGGCTTCGCTATCAGCAAATACATACAGTAACCCACCACGGGCGCGCACTTCTTCAATGTTTGATTTTAATTTCTCAAGCAAATCATTGGTCGGAGCCACCACAATCACTGGCATTTCAGCATCCACTAACGCTAACGGACCATGTTTAAGCTCACCCGCCGCATACGCTTCTGCATGAATGTAAGAAATTTCTTTAAGTTTCAATGACGCTTCAACTGCAATCGGATAAAACTCACCGCGACCTAAAAATAACGCATGCTGTTTATCAGCAAAATCTTCAGCTAACGCTTCAATCGGTTTATCAAATGCCAATGCTTTTTCAATTTGAGTCGGCAATTGCTGCAACGCAGTCACAATTTGTTGTTCTTTAACGCGATCAATACTACCTTGCTGTTTACCTAATGCTGTCACTAACATCAATAATGCCACCAGCTGAGTAGTAAAAGCTTTGGTCGATGCAACCCCAATTTCAGCACCAGCACGCGTCATAAAGGCTAAATCAGATTCACGCACTAATGATGAACCCGCGACATTACAAATCGTCATCGCTGCCATATAGCCTTTTTGTTTGGCTAAGCGCAATGCCGCTAAAGTATCTGCCGTTTCACCTGATTGAGACAAGGTGATCAACAGGCTATTGGGGCGAGTGACAAATTTACGGTAACGGAACTCTGAAGCTATCTCGACATCACAACTGACACCCGCAAGCGATTCAAACCAATACCGTGCTACCATGCCAGCATTGTATGAGGTGCCACAAGCAATGATCTGAATATGTTCTACTTTATCGAGGATCATAGTGGCATCACTACCAATACTTTCAACGATCACATGATCATTGCTAATTCGACCTTCCATGGTGTTGATCAATGCACTTGGCTGTTCAAAGATCTCTTTTTGCATATAGTGTCGATATTGGCCTTTATCAGCAGCATCATGCTCTACTGTCGATTCATTCACTACTCGTTCAACCGCTTGACCATTACCGTCAAAGACTGAAATTGTGCGACGTGTCACTTCAGCCACATCACCTTCTTCTAAGAACATAAAGCGGCGAGTAACGTTTAATAATGCCAATTGATCTGAGGCGATAAAGTTTTCACCCACGCCAAGCCCAATCACTAATGGACTGCCTGAGCGAGCAACAACAATCCGTTCCGGATCACGACTGTCCATCACTACGGTTCCGTATGCGCCTCGCAATTGCAATGCCGTTTTTTGAACAGCTTCAAGTAAAGTCTCAGCAGAGCGTAATTCCCAATCCACTAAATGCGCAATCACCTCAGTATCCGTTTGCGAGCTAAAGACATAACCACGCTCAAGCAATAATTCACGTAATGCTTGATGGTTTTCAATAATGCCATTATGGACTAAAGCAATATGTTGGCCTGAAATATGCGGGTGGGCGTTAGCTTCAGAAGGTTCGCCATGAGTCGCCCAGCGAGTATGTGCAATACCAGTACCGCCACTTAAAGGCATACTATCAACCGCATTAGCTAACTCTTGTACTTTGCCTAATCGACGTACACGCTGGAGTACATTATCAGTATCTACAATCGCAATCCCTGCAGAGTCATAACCGCGGTATTCTAAACGGCGTAAACCTTCAATTAGAATTTCAGCGACATCACGTTGCGCTACTGCACCCACTATTCCACACATAATAATTCCTTTACTGCTGCTTTGGTTATTCTGAGGTTATGCTTTTACGATGGCACGAATCACTCGTACCCCGTGTTGTTCAATACTTACTTTATCGTTATCACTTAAACCATCATCGGTGATCAAGGTGCTAACTCCTTGCCACGCGAGTTCAAGATTGGGGATCTTACGGCCTACCTTATTTGATTCGACCATCACCACCACTTCACGTGACACTTCTGCCATCACTCGACTTAAGCCCATTAATTCATTAAAGGTTGTAGTGCCACGCGCAACATCAATCCCATCAGCCCCAATAAAGAGCTGATCAAAATCATATGAACGTAATACGGATTCTGCGACTTGGCCTTGAAAGGATTCAGAATGGGGATCCCACGTACCACCAGTCATTAATAACGTTGGTTCGTTTTCAAGTTCATTAAGGGCATTAGCAACTTGCAGGGCATTGGTCATTACGATTAAACCTTGCTTGCTACCCAGCAAGGGAATTAATGCGACAGTGGTACTGCCACTATCAATAATAATTCGATGATGATCGCGAATTTGATCGGCAGCGGCTTGAGCGATAGCTAACTTACACACTGAAACTTGTTCTGTTTGCTCAGTGGTAACAATTTCAGTCGGCATCGCAATCGCGCCACCATAACGACGCAACAATGAGCCCGTTACCTCTAAGGCAGCGAGATCTTTACGAATAGTAACTTCTGAAGTGGAAAAGTGATGGGCTAAAACATCAACGCTAACTTCGCCTAGCTCAGTGACCATAACGGCAATAGCATGACGACGTTGCTGAGTATTACGTTTCGACATGAAGGTTAAACAACACAATAAATTTCGAATTGAAACTAGTATAACGCCACTAAAAAGGATCCTGCAATACTCTTTAAATAATTTTCATCACAAAATAACGCAGTGAATAAGTCATCCTGTTAGTACTAAAACATGAACTAACACCTAAAAATCAGCCATAAAAAAGCAGAGCTTAGGCTCTGCTTAATAATTTTTAAGGCGTTAAACTGACATATTTTCAGTTATAGAATAAGCCTATTTTTTGGTTGGTCGTTTCCAACCTTTAATCGTACGAGCGGGGACACGAGTGATCACAAGCTCATCTTCACCAACATTACGATTAATCGTTGCTCCTGCGCCAATGGTTGCGCCAGCTGCAACCTTAACTGGTGCAATTAGCTGAGTATCAGAGCCGATAAATACATTGTCACCAATCTCAGTCTTAAACTTATTCGCGCCGTCATAGTTACAAGTGATCGTACCGGCACCAATATTTACGTTAGCGCCAATTTCAGCATCACCTAAATAGCTCAGATGTCCCGCTTTTGAACCTAAACCTAACCGCGCTTGCTTCATTTCAACGAAATTGCCCACATGAGCGCCAGTCATTAATTCAGTACCTGGACGTAAACGTGCAAATGGACCAACAGTACAGGCTTCACCAACGATAGCACCTTCGATCACGCTATAAGGACTAATGATACTGTTATCATCAATTTCACAGTTCTTAAGCACACAGCCAGCACCGATAATCACGTTATCACCAATGCTAACGCTACCTTCAATGATCACGTTAACATCGATTTCAACATCAGTTCCACACTGTAGCGAACCACGTAGATCAAATCGAGCAGGGTCACGTAACATCACCCCTTGTTCTAATAATCGTTCAGCTTGCATGCCTTGGAATGCACGCTCAAGACGCGCTAATTGAACACGATTATTCACCCCTTCAACTTCAATCGCTAACGCAGGATGCACAGCTTCAACAGCGCGGCCTTCGTTATGGGCAATCTCAATAATATCAGTCAGGTAATATTCACCTTGGGCGTTTTCATTCTTAAGTGAAGATAACCAGCGTTTAAGATCGCCACTATTGGCAACCATCACCCCAGTATTGATTTCTTTAATTAGCTTTTGCTCTTCCGTGGCATCTTTTTCTTCAACAATCGCCACTACCGGACCATTACGACGCATAATACGACCATAGCCCGCTGGGTCAGCGAGTACAACAGTAAGTAGCGCAATACCACCACTAGGTTGAGCATCAAGGAGGTTTTCTAGTGTTTGTGCACTGATGAGCGGTACATCACCATATAAGATTAATGCTTTCTCATCATCAGCAAGGTTTGGTACTGCTTGATTAACCGCGTGCCCCGTACCAAGTTGTTCCGCTTGTAGTACCCAATTAACATTTTCGCTAGCTAACACTTGCTGCATGGCATCGCCGCCATGACCATAAACAAGGTTAATGCTGCTTACACCAATATCATTACAGGTATCGATAACATGTTTAACCATTGGCTTACCAGCAAGGGTATGAAGCACTTTAGGTAAGTTAGAGTACATACGGGTGCCTTTGCCCGCGGCAAGAATTACAGCACTAAAGCTCATGATGAATATTCCTCTGAATGCATATATGTTTATATATTCCTATTGTACCTGTAGATACACATAGGGTTAAGATGATCTGCATGTTTTAATTAAAAAATAACTCATTAAAAAATACGTTATAAATAACGTTTACTGCTGTCTATTTAAAAACAAACCAGAATATTTATCATCATAGCCTATTGTTATTATTATTTTTCATATAAAAAAAGCGACCCTAAGGTCGCTTTTTATAATGCGGCTATTAAATGACTAGCGGGCACGCTTGGTCAATTCAATAACGCGTAGCTGAGCAATTGCTTTTGCTAGATCACTGGCTGCTTGGGCAAAATCGATATCACCATGCTGATTATGAATTCTCTCTTCAGCTTGGCGCTTTGCTTCTTCAGCTTTCGCAGTATCTAAATCAATACCACGAATAGCAGTGTCAGCAAGTACGGTTACGATACCAGGTTGTACTTCAAGCATGCCGCCAGAAAGATAAATAACTTCTTCTTTGCCGCCTTGCTTAATAATACGCACCATACCGGGAGTAATCGCACTCAACAACGGCGTGTGACCGGCATGAATACCGAGTTCACCTTCGCTACCAGTTACCTGAATACTTTCAGCACGGCCAGAAAACAAACGTTTCTCAGCACTGACTACATCCAAGTGAAAGGTTATCGCTGCCATATTGCCTCCTAATTAGCTTACAGTTTTTTGGCGTTTTCTAATACGTCTTCAATCGCACCACAGTACATAAATGCCTGCTCAGGGATATCGTCGTATTCACCGCCTAAAATACCTTTAAAGCTACGTAACGTATCTTTAAGTGATACGTAAATACCAGGCGAACCGGTAAATACTTCTGCTACGTGGTAAGGCTGCGTTAGGAAACGTTCAATCTTACGCGCACGAGATACAGCTTGCTTATCTACTTCAGATAGCTCGTCCATACCAAGAATTGCGATGATATCTTTCAGCTCTTTATAGCGCTGTAGTAAACTTTGAACGCCACGCGCGATGTCGTAATGCTCTTGACCTACTACCAATGGATCAAGCATACGAGATGTTGAATCCAATGGATCGATCGCAGGGTATAGACCTAGCGATGCGATTTGACGCGAAAGTACAACCGTTGCATCTAAGTGAGCAAACGTTGTTGCTGGTGATGGGTCAGTCAAGTCATCAGCAGGTACGTATACCGCCTGCACAGAAGTGATAGAGCCTGACTTAGTTGATGTGATACGTTCTTGTAACACACCCATCTCTTCAGCAAGTGTTGGTTGGTAACCTACCGCAGAAGGCATACGACCCAAGAGTGCCGACACTTCAGTTCCCGCTAGGGTGTAACGGTAGATGTTATCGATAAATAACAGTACGTCACGACCTTCATCACGGAAACGCTCAGCCATTGTTAAACCTGTCAAAGCAACACGTAGACGGTTACCTGGAGGCTCGTTCATCTGACCGTAAACCATTGCTACTTTTGATTCTTCAGGCTTCTCAAGGTTAACAACCCCAGCGTCCTGCATTTCAAAGTAGAAATCGTTACCTTCACGCGTACGCTCACCTACACCAGCAAATACTGATAGGCCTGAGTGTTGAAGGGCGATGTTATTGATAAGCTCCATCATATTAACGGTCTTACCTACACCAGCACCACCAAATAGACCGATTTTACCACCTTTAGCGAACGGACAAATAAGGTCAATAACCTTAACGCCAGTCTCTAATAGTTCGGTTGCATTTGATTGCTCTTCGTAGCTTGGCGCTGGACGGTGAATAGCGTAACGCTCTTGCTCACCGATTTCACCACACTCATCAATGGGTTGGCCTAGAACGTTCATGATACGTCCTAGTGTTGCTATGCCCACTGGTACTTCAATAGGGTGGCCTGTATTTTCTACAGACAAACCACGACGTAAGCCATCAGAAGTACCCATTGCGATACAACGCACAACACCACCACCAAGTTGCTGCTGAACTTCCAGTACTAACGTACCTTTTTCCATCGCATCAACATGTAGGGCATCATATACTTTGGGTACAGAGCTCTGTGGAAACTCTACGTCGACTACTGCACCAATGATCTGGACGATCTTACCTGTAGCCATCGTTAATCCTCTAAACTTATTAATTCTTTGCCTTAAACAGCAGATGCACCAGAAACGATTTCTGATAATTCTTGTGTAATCGCCGCCTGACGGGCTTTGTTATACACAAGTTGCAAGTCATCAATCAGATCACCTGCGTTATCCGTTGCAGCTTTCATTGCCACCATTCGTGCCGCTTGCTCACTGGCAAGGTTCTCAACCACACCCTGATACACTTGTGATTCAACATAACGAATCAATAAGGCATCAAGTAATGGTTTTGGCTCGGGCTCATAAATATAATCCCAAGAATGGCTGCGCTGCATCGCTTCGTCTTCTGACTTAGGCAAAGGCAACAATTGATCAATCACCGGTTCTTGCACCATGGTATTTACAAACTTGTTGTATACCAGATACAAACGATCTAATTGACCTTCATCATATTTCTTCAGCATTACGCCAACAGTACCGATCAGTTCATCAACCGTTGGTGAATCACCAAGGCCAGAAACCTGAGCCGTTACGTTACCGCCGTAGTTATTAAAAAAGGCCGTTGCTTTCGCACCAATTAGCGCGAGATCAACCTCGGCACCTTTTTCAGTCCAAGTCTGAACATTATTAATGGCTTGTTTGAATAAGTTAATATTCAAACCACCACACAGACCACGGTCAGTAGAAACAATGATGTAACCGACGCGCTTGGCTTCACGCTCTTCGAGATAAGGATGTTTATACTCAAGGCTACCAAGGGCGAGGTGACCGATCACTTTGCGCATAGTTTGTGCGTATGGACGTGATGACTCCATAGCTTCTTGCGTTTTACGCATTTTAGAAGCTGCCACCATTTCCATCGCTTTGGTGATCTTCTGTGTATTTTGAACACTACCGATCTTATTACGAATCTCTTTTGCGCTGGCCATCGTCACTCTCCGTTAGAAGGTGATCGCTAAGCGATCACCAACCAATTACCAAGTTTGGGTCGCTTTGAAATCTTGCAGCAGTTTCGAGAACTGCGCTTCGATCTCATCGTTATAAGCACCCGTTTTATCAATTTGAGCTACTAACTCAGCAAATTGACCTTTGGCAAATGAAAGCAACGCAGCTTCAAAATCAGCTAGCTTGGCAATTTCAACATCGCCTAGGAAACCTTTTTCAGCAGCAAAAATAACAATAGCTTGCTCAAATACAGACATTGGCGAGTATTGCTTTTGCTTCATCAACTCAGTCACTTTTTGGCCGTGATCAAGTTGCTTCTTGGTTGCATCATCAAGGTCTGACGAGAACTGAGCAAACGCTGCTAGTTCACGGTACTGTGCTAGGGCAGTACGAATACCACCAGAAAGCTTCTTGATAACTTTAGTTTGGGCAGCACCACCTACACGCGATACAGAAATACCTGGATCAACCGCTGGACGAATACCCGCGTTGAACAATTCTGTTTGTAGGAAGATTTGACCATCGGTGATAGAGATAACGTTAGTCGGTACGAATGCCGATACGTCACCAGCTTGTGTTTCAATGATAGGTAACGCGGTTAAAGAACCTGTTTTACCTGTCACTTCACCGTTCGTAAATTTCTCAACATAGTGCACACTAACACGTGATGCACGCTCAAGAAGACGAGAGTGAAGGTAGAAAACATCACCAGGGAATGCTTCACGACCCGGTGGGCGTTTTAGCAATAGTGAGATTTGACGATAAGCAACGGCTTGTTTAGACAAGTCATCGTATACGATCAGTGCATCTTCGCCACGGTCACGGAAGTATTCACCCATTGCACAACCTGAGTAAGGTGCAAGGTATTGTAGTGCAGCCGCTTCAGAAGCAGATGCCACGACAACAATGGTGTTTTCTAACGCGCCGTGCTCTTCAAGTTTACGAACCACGTTCGCAATCGTTGAAGCTTTCTGGCCAATAGCCACATACACAGAGTAGATACCAGAATTTTTCTGGTTAATGATGGCATCGATAGCCATCGCGGTTTTACCCGTTTGACGGTCACCGATAATCAGCTCACGCTGACCACGACCGATTGGGATCATCGCATCGACTGCTTTGTAACCAGTTTGTACCGGTTGATCTACAGATTTACGATCGATTACACCTGGTGCAATTACTTCAACAGGAGAGAATATCTCTGTTTCAATTGAACCTTTACCATCGATAGGTTGACCAAGGGTGTTAACAACACGCCCAAGTAACGCCGGACCAACTGGTACTTCAAGAATACGACCAGTACCGGTTACCTTCATGCCTTCTTGTAGCGAAGCATAAGGGCCCATAACTACCGCACCTACAGAGTCACGCTCAAGGTTAAGTGCTAAAGCGAACAGGCCGCCGGGTAGTTCAATCATTTCACCTTGCATTACATCGGCAAGGCCATGGATTCGAATAATACCGTCGCTTACAGAAACGATAGTACCTTCGTTACGCGCTTCACTTACAACATTGAAGTTTTCAATACGTTGTTTGATCAGTGCGCTAATTTCCGTGGAATTAAGTTGCATGCTCCAATTCCCCAAATCAAGACAGCAAAGTATCGCTCAGACGGTTCAATTTTCCCCGTACAGAGTTATCGATAACAAGGTCTCCAGCTCTAATTACGACCCCAGCAATCAGGGTCTCGTCTACACTGCAGGTCAACATCACTTTACGTGCTAAACGCTGCTCAAGTTTGGCGCTAATCGCATCTAATTGGCTTTCATCAAGAGCAATGGCAGATATCACCATAGCTTCGATAGTTTTTTCATGCTCATGTTTCATCAGCATAAATTCACCATAGACATCAGGTAGCGCATTGAGGCGTCCATTTACGGCCATCACTTTAATTAAGTTATGGCCGAATTCGTCGAGTTGCTCACCGCACACTGAAACAAAAATTTCAGTGAGCTTATCAGCGGCATAGCCACTATCAAGAATATCTTGCATAGTGTCATTGGTTGCCACAGCGCTAGCAAAAGTTAGCATTTCTGCCCACGATGCTAGTTCGCCTTTCTCGACCGCAAAGTCAAATGCTGCTTTAGCGTAGGGGCGTGCGATAGTAGTCATATCCGACATGTGCTTGCCCCTTTAATTACAGTTCTGCAGTGAGTTTATTAAGAATATCAGTGTGCGCTTCCATATTGATGGAACGACCAATGATCTTCTCAGCGCCAATCACAGCTAGAGTTGCAACTTGTTTTCTTAACTCATCACGAGCACGATTACGTTCAGCGTCAATTTCAGCCAGACCTTGAGCAAGAATTTTCTCACGTTCAGCTTGGGCTTCAATTTTAGCCTCATCGACAATTTGAGCTTTACGCTTATTTGCCTGTTCAATCAGCTCACTCGCGGCGCGTTTCGCTTCTTTCAATTGATCAGAAGCATTAGCTTGTGCAAGGTTCAGGTCTTTGGCAGCGCGATCTGCAGCAGCCAAACCGTCAGCAATTTTCTTCTGACGTTCTTCAATCGCTTCCATAATTGGCGGCCATACATATTTCATGCAGAACACGACAAACAAGAAGAAAGCGATAGCCTGACCCAGCAAAGTTGCATTCATATTCACAACGCATCTCCTTAAAAAGGGTTGCTAGGGTCCATTTACTCTGGAGTCAGCCTTCTTGAGAAAGGCTGATCACAGCGGTTTATTAGCCAGCTAGTTGGCCAACAAATGGGTTTGCGAATGTGAATAGCAACGCGATTACGATACCGATCATTGGAACGGCGTCCAATAGACCTGCGATGATGAACATCTTAACTTGCAGCATTGGCGCCATTTCAGGTTGACGTGCAGCGCCTTCAAGGAATTTACCGCCAAGAATTGCGAAGCCGATCGCTGTACCAAGGGAAGCAAGACCTACAATGATGCCCACGGCAATTGCAGAAAAGCTTAGTAAAGTTTCCATCACTATCTCCAGTTTATAGTTTCGGCTAAAGTGCCAATAAAAAATCTAAAATTTACAAATAATCGTTAATGATTGTCTTCATGTGCCTGAGACAGGTACACGATAGTTAACATCATGAATACGAATGCTTGAATTGTAATGACTAGGATGTGGAAAATAGCCCACGGTACCGAGCCTAGCCATTGAGCCCACCACGGCATCAACGCCGCGATAAGAATAAACACCACTTCACCAGCAAACATGTTACCGAATAAACGCATACCTAATGAAATTGGCTTCGCAATCAACGAGACCACTTCAAGTAGTAGGTTAAACGGGATCATAATTGGGTGATTGAACGGGTGAAGAGCCAGTTCTTTTGCAAAGCCGAGCAGACCTTTCACTTTGATGCTGTAGTAAATCATCAATGCGAATACGCCTAACGCCATTGCCATAGTGATGTTAACGTCAGCACTTGGAACCACTTTTAAATAAGGGATCCCAACACTTTGTGCGGCATACGGAAGAAAATCAATGGGCAAAAGGTCCATGATATTCATCAGTAAAATCCAACAGAAAATAGTTAGTGCTAACGGAGCAACAAGTGGATTGCGGCCATGGAAAGTATCTTTAACGTTGGTATCAACGAATTCAACCACCATTTCAACAAAACATTGTAACTTACTTGGAACTCCTGATGACGCCTGTTTTGCTACCTTACGAAATACCCATAAAAAGAATAATCCGGTCAGAACAGAAAAAACAAGGCTGTCGATATTTACCGTCCAAAAACTTCCTTCACTCGCTAAACCAAGCTTATCTGTCGATAAGTTAGTTAAGTGGTGAGTGATGTAGCTTGACGGCGTTAGCGCTTCACCTGGCGCAGCCATAACTGATCCTATTTGTTGTTGTTAATGAATAAAACCGGTCCGAAAATATTAATACCAAGGACCAGCAAATAGGTTAGTTGGAGGGGAACAAGTTCCACCCCTTTATACAGGTAAGCCGCGGCAAAAAGGATGACTGTTATGAGGATTTTAAGCACTTCTCCGCCATAAAATGACGCCATGACTAATCGTGCCTTCCTGGCACCACTATACATAAACGCACACATAGCAAACACGGTATTGGCAATTATAAAAATGCCACCACCGATAAGTGCAGAGATTCCCCAGTCAACATTGACAGCGAAGACTGCCGTTAATGCCGTAGCTACTACGACGCCAGATTGTAGTAACAACAACCGTTTTGCCAATTGGCGTCCCGGTTTCACTAGCGCCGATACCATGTATTCGTTCCTCGAGTCCATTCCACGACACATGAGTGCAGGGGAAATACAGCGAAAATTATACGACTGAACAGATTGAATGCAATCTTATTGCAGCAAAAAAAACATTTATATTTTACAACAAAATAACCTAACAACTTGCGGTGATTTTTGAATTAAAATTACCGCGAGCAGATCACAGTTCGTGACCTAGCATTGCAAGAATTTGCGCTAATTTATCTTGTTGATCAAAATTAATAACGATTTTACCTTTACCATTTTTATTTTGGTTAACGGCAACTTTGGTACCAAAACGCTCACTCAAACTTAACTGTAATGCGACAGTCTGTGGTTGTGGTGCTAACTTAGCTGGCGTTTCAGTTGGATTTAACAGAGTTTTGACTAGCTTTTCAGCCTCACGCACAGTTAACAACTTATTGATGATAATTTGTGCTGCAGCTAACTGTTGTTGGTCATCTAAGGACAATAAAGCCCTTGCGTGACCCATTTCTAATTGTTTTTGTTCAACCAATTGTTTAACCGCATCAGACAATTGATTCAATCGTAGTAAATTAGAAACCGCGGCGCGAGATTTACCTACAGCATCAGCAACTTGTTGATGAGTTAATGAAAACTCTTGTTGTAAACGCTCTAAAGCACGCGCTTCTTCAATTGCATTCAGGTCTTCACGTTGAATATTTTCAATTAACGCGATTGCAACGGTAGCACGATCATCAACATTTTTAATGATACAAGGCACAACCTGTAACCCAGCTTGACGAGCCGCTTGCCAACGTCGCTCACCCGCAATAATTTCATAACTTTGGCTATCAATACGGCGTACAACAATTGGTTGAATCACACCTTGTGCACGAATTGAATTAGCGAGCTCAGTAAGAGCATCCGCCGCCATCACTTTTCGAGGTTGATATTGACCTGATCTAAGCGCAGTAACCGCAATTTGACGTAATTCGCCATCCATTGCCGCTTGTTGTGATGCATTATCATCACATTGTTGTTTTCTAGCTTGAGCAACATTGCTGGTGGCTAAGAGGGCATCAAGGCCTTTGCCTAAGCCTCGTTTATTGAAATTCATGTAAAACCTTACGCTTCAACCGAAGTGGCTTGTAATGCTAATTCATCACGGCGAATCATCTCACCGGCCAGCGCTAAATACGCCTTAGCACCACTAGAATATTTGTCATAATACATTGCTGGGCGACCATGACTTGGTGCTTCAGCAAGACGCACATTACGAGGAATAACAGTACGGTAGACTTTATCACCGAAATGTTTTTTAAGCTGTTGTGAGACTTCATTTGAAAGGCGGTTACGCGGATCAAACATCGTCCGTAATAAACCTTCAATTTTCAGTTCACTATTAACCACAGCGGTTAACTTACTGATGGTATCCATCAATGCAGTTAGGCCTTCAAGCGCAAAGTATTCGCACTGCATCGGGACTAAGACTGAATCAGCTGCCGTCATTGCATTGATAGTTAATAAATTTAAAGATGGCGGGCAATCGATAAAAATATAATCATAATTATCACGCACCGGTGCTAACGCATTACGTAACCGAGTTTCACGCGCAAACACTTCCATCAATTTAATTTCAGCTGCAGTAACATCACCATTAGCAGCTATCAGATGATAGCCACCAGTGGTTTCGTTGATAACAACTTGATTAAATGGAGTTTCATCGACTAAAAGATCATAAGCTGAGGATTCGATTTGGTATTTGTCGACCCCACTGGCCATGGTAGCATTACCTTGAGGATCTAGATCGATCACTAATACTTTACGCTGCGTAGCAGCCAATGAAGCAGCCAGATTGACGCATGATGTTGTTTTACCAACACCACCTTTCTGATTTGCAACAGCTATGATTCTTCCCACAAAAAAACCTCAACAATTAATCTTTTGCCGTTAAAACAACTAAATGACGTTCACCATCGAGCTCAGGTACTTGCAAAGATTTAACTTCAACAACGGTACACCATTCAGGTAGCTCTGATGCTTCATCCTGATGATACTGACCTTTAAGAGCAAAAAACTGACCGCCAGATTTAGGTAAATGATGACACCAATTGACCATGTCTGACATTGAAGCAAAAGCTCGACTTAATACCGCATCAAAACCTTCACCAGGATCAAATTCTTCAACTCGACTTTGAACCGCAGTAACATTGGTAATCTTTAACTCATGGATCACTTGGCGAATAAATCGAATTCGTTTACCTAAGCTATCAAGTAACGTAAATGATTTGTTCGGGCACATAATCGCTAATGGAATCCCGGGTAAACCAGGCCCAGTGCCAACATCAATGTAACGCTCACCATCTAAATATTGGCTGACAACAATGCTATCCATAATGTGTTTTACTAACATTTCATTAGGATCACGCACAGATGTTAAATTATACGCTTTATTCCACTTATCCAGCAGTTGCACATAACCAATCAATTGATCGAGTTGGTGTTCTGTGACCTGTAGGTCAGTTTGAGCGATAAGTTGTATTAAACGTTGTTTCATTACTTACCCCTTATTCGCCTTTTTTAAGCAAACCGTGTTTTTTCAAATATACCAATAGCAATGAGATTGCCGCAGGTGTAATACCTGAAATACGTGATGCCATACCCACCGATTCCGGTTTAGCATCATTCAGTTTGATGACCACTTCATTCGATAAGCCTTTCACTAACGAATAATCAAGATCAAACGGTAATTTAGTCGTTTCATGACGTAATGATTTTTCTACTTCATCATGTTGGCGATCAATATAACCTTGATATTTAATCTGCGTTTCAACTTGCTCACGCGCTTCGATGTCTTCGTGTGCTGGTGCAAACGTTTCGATCGTCGTTAATGATGCATAAGTTACTTCTGGGCGACGAAGAAGATCTTCACCATTTGCTTCACGCACGATCGGTGACTTAAGGATCTTATTTAAACTCTCAATGTGATCTGAATTTGGATTAACCCAAATATCTTTCAAACGTTGACGTTCTTGTTCCATATTTTCTAATTTTTGGTTAAAACGCGCCCAACGATCATCATCAACAAGTCCTAATTCACGTCCCATTGGCGTTAAACGTAAATCAGCATTATCTTCACGTAACAACAGGCGATATTCTGCGCGTGAAGTAAACATACGGTAGGGTTCTTTAGTACCGATGGTTGATAGATCATCAATCAATACGCCCATGTATGCTTGATCACGACGAGGACACCAGCCTTCTTTGTCTTGCGTTTGCAATGCTGCGTTCATACCCGCCATCAGGCCTTGAGCTGCCGCTTCTTCATAACCCGTTGTGCCGTTAATTTGGCCCGCAAAGAACAATCCATCAATGTGTTTATTTTCAAAGGTTTGTTTAAGATCGCGTGGGTCAAAGAAATCATACTCAATTGCATAACCAGGACGCATAATTGTGGCATTCTCAAAACCTTTCATTGAACGCACAATTTGGATTTGAACATCAAACGGTAAGCTTGTTGATATACCATTTGGATACAGTTCATTGGTGGTTAAGCCTTCAGGCTCAATGAAAATTTGGTGACTGTTTTTATCTGCAAAACGCATCACTTTATCTTCAATTGATGGGCAGTAGCGTGGGCCAATACCTTCAATTACACCGGCATACATTGGGCTACGATCAAGGTTATTACGAATAACCTCATGAGTACGCTCATTGGTGTAAGTAATAAAACATGGAATTTGACGAGGATGATCCGATTGTTTACCCATAAACGAGAATGTTGGGGTTGGATTATCACCATGTTGGGTTTCAAGCACGCTAAAATCGACACTACGCGCATCAATACGTGGCGGAGTCCCTGTTTTTAAACGATTAACGCGTAATGGAAGTTCTCGTAAACGATCCGCTAATGCAATCGATGCTGGATCACCAGTACGACCACCACTGTAGTTTTCTAAACCAATATGAATCTTACCGCCTAGGAATGTTCCTACGGTTAATACCACCGCTTTCGCGTGGAATTTTAAACCCATTTCAGTAACTACGCCTGTTGCGCGGTTGTTTTCAACAATCAAATCTGTCACAGCTTGTTGGAAAATCATTAAATTTGGCTGATTTTCTAATACATTACGTACTGCTGCTTTGTAAAGTGCACGGTCTGCTTGTGCACGGGTTGCCCGTACTGCTGGGCCTTTGGAAGAGTTGAGCGTACGGAATTGAATTCCGCCTTTATCGATAGCATGTGCCATCAAGCCACCAAGGGCGTCAACTTCTTTAACCAGGTGTCCTTTCCCGATCCCGCCGATAGCTGGGTTGCACGACATTTGGCCCAACGTATCGATATTATGGGTCAATAGTAAGGTTTTTTGTCCCATTCGGGCAGCTGCCAGTGCCGCTTCTGTACCGGCATGACCACCACCCACAACGATGACATCAAATTTTTCCTGGTAAAACATGGAACTTCCTCAGGTATTTAAATAGCCAGTGTGTTAACTAGAGCAAAGGGCGGACATTCTATCCTGTTTCTTGGCAAGAGAGAATCTTTCATCAAGATCATTTGATCACTGATTTACGTCGCTTAAATATATTTAAGATCTTTTTAAAGAGATCTTCTATTAGATCTACTATTAGGATCCACTGATCGTGTGGATAACCGATAAATGATCCTTATGATCATGCATTTAAGGACGATCATTTGCTGTGGAGTAGCTTGGATCTTCCAGAGGATAGGCTGGGATCAAAATGGCTACTTATGCACAGGGGCTTAGGAGGCCATAAGTTATTCAAGGGATAACTATGGGTTGATCACCGTTTAGATCTATAGTTATCCACAGATGAAAGTATTAAATAGGATTACTAATTGAGTAACTATTGAGCATTTTTTAATCATTAATTGAATGTTGCCACTCTTCAAACCATATTTCAGCGGCATCTTCAGGTACTGGTGTTATAGAAACATCAATATCAAGTCGTTCACCAAGTTGAGTTGCACCTAATGTGAGTAGTAGCGCTTGAATTTTTTTACCTGCAGCACAAAAAGTATCGTAGTTACTGTCCCCAAGCCCTATAACGGCGAATTTTAGCTGATTAAGAGTAGGTTTTTGATGGGTAAGCGCGTTAGCAAAGGCGACAAAGTTATCTGGATAATCACCGGCACCGTGAGTTGAGCAAATAATAAGCCAAATTGTGTCTTGGTTTAGTTGTGCTAACTGAGGTTGATTAGTGATATTTGCTTGATGACCTTGTGCTGTTAATAAATCAGCTAAATGATCGGCGACATATTCAGCACTACCAAGCGTGCTCCCAGTGATTAGGGTAATAGTTGACATAATTGGCCTCAGATTGGTGTTTGATGGGATCATTGTGATGAAACAGTGAATACCTAAATGAGATTGTACTGAGATCAAACCCTATAAAGATAGCTTTTATGGCATAACTCATGGCTTTTATTCACTAAAAATCGCTTTTTTTTATCCACTAACTAATGATGGGGATTAAAGAGGGAAAAAATGTGGGTATTTATACTAAAAAATGAAGGTTTAGAGTGGGTAAGAAGATCTTGGTGGTCGTTAATCATAAATGGAAGTCCATCTTAAATGATGATCTTACCCACATGATCCCCTTATTATTTACACAGGGTTATGATCTTCAATTATTTCGATCATAACCCTGATCAGGTTGATTAAATGATCTTATGTTGACGCGGCAAAATAATGATTTTTTGATTGTCTGGATGTTGAATAACACTAACATTATGATGATAAAGTTCAGTAATTTGATGTGGTGTTAATACTTTTTTAGGGCTATCAAAGGCAATTTGTTGACCGTGTTCAAGCAGTAATAAACGATCGCAAAATGTAATGGCAGTATTAAGGTTATGGATGGCAATCAGTGCACTTTTTCCTTGTTGGCAATGGTGACTAAGAATATTAAGTAATAGTGATTCATGGCCAATATCAAGGCTTGCTGTTGGTTCATCAAGTAGCATGATGGTGGCATTTTGAATTAATAATCGTGCAAAATGTACTCGTTGTTGCTCTCCACCTGAGAGTTGATTAATGGGGCGTTTTAATAATGGTGTTATTTCTAACTCACTAATAATATTGGTTATTTCTTGGTTTGATAACGATGTTGATTGATGATAACCATAATGAATAATATCTTGAACCAGAAATCCAAAGGCGGGTTCGGTGTGTTGGGGTAAATAACTTAAGTACTGTGCGCGCTGTTGATGACTGTAACTATTGAGGGGGCGTTCAAATAAAGAAATATTACCGCTATTAGGGGATATAAAACCGCTGAGGCATTTAAGTAAGGTACTTTTTCCTGCGCCGTTAGGACCAATAATACCGACGAGTTCTCCTGGATTAATGGCAAAGTTAATATTCTGCAATAATGGTTGTGATCCTTGGTAATAACTTAATTGGTTGATCACAAGTGGTGGGATCATGCTTGTAGGCCTTTATATTGGCTGCGTATTAGCAGAGCGATAAAATAGATCCCACCAATAATTGCAGTGATAATCCCTGTTTTTAATTCATTCGGTGCAATAACCGTTCGAGCAATAAGATCACATACAAGTAAGAACATAGCGCCAAATAATGCCGAAAAGGGTAATAAAATACGATTATTTGGTCCTACCAGTAACCGGGCTAAGTGCGGCACAATTAAACCAATAAAGCCGATTGGACCGGCAACAGCGATCGCCATCGCGGTAAGAAGGGTGGCTAGTAGTAATAATATTCGTCGGCTGTTGCGAACATTGATCCCCATTCCGTGGGCATTTTGTTCACCTAAAGCGAGTAAATTTAAGGTTTGACCATGGCGCAATAATATCCATGCTGCAATGATAATAATGGGGGTTGGCCATAATAATTGTTGCCATGTACGCCCATCTAAACCGCCCATGGTCCAGAATACAAACTCACTCACTTCATATTGCTGAGCAGTCAAAAGCACCCCCATAGTTAAGCCTCCCAATAAACTCGATACCGCCAATCCTGCGAGAATAATAAACAATCCATGTTGTTGAGTTTGACGGGCTATCAAATACACAATCGTGGCTGTTGTTAATGCGCCAATGGCAGTAACAAGAGGTAATAATGCGGGGTTGACGACGGTTAAACCACTGACTATTGCCACCACGGCAGCAAAACTACTGCCTGCACTAATGCCAAGGATATCTGGGCTTGCCAGAGGATTTCTAAATAAACCTTGAGTACAAGCACCCGCTAACGCTAACGCACTCCCTGCTAATATTGCCGCGCAAGCTCGTGGTAATCGAATCTGTAAAATAATGGCAGAAGCTAACGGATACTGCTGTTGTGCTAAGGCTTCTCCACCATGGATATAACTGACTAACATCGCAAAAATATCGTGAATGGGAATAGCGACTGAACCCAAGCTAAGATAAATCATTAGCAGTCCCAGTAACGCGATTAATGCTAACAATCCTTGGGCGGGTTTACTGTATTGATGAACTATCATGGGGTTGATAAACCTTATGATTAAGGTAGATGATCGCATCTGCAATATATTGGCTATCAGTTGAACGTAATGCGTGCGGTAAACTAATAATTTTTCGATCACGAATAGCGGTTAATGTTTGTAATGCGGGATCGTGTAATAACTGTTGTCTAAAGCCATCACTATCTGAGCCAGGAATAATAATTACATCAGGGTTAAGTGCTAACAGTTGCTCTTTAGCGATCGGGACTTGACCAAATTTATCGCCACTATTATACGCAATCACATTGTTGAGTTGTGCTTGGTTAATAATCGTATTAACGGTGGAATTATGGTTGCTGGATGCGCCCCATGGCGTGTATTCAATGGCTGTCAGTTGTTTTTCTGGAATAATAATTTGTTGTTTAAGTTTATCGTTCATTTTATCAACTAACGCGATTGCTGCTGTATTTTGATTAATGAGTTTGCCAACTAATAAAATATTTTTTTCAATATTCTTGAGGCTATAAACGGTTTTAATGACAAAAACGTTGATACCTGCAGCGCGCAACTGGGCTATTTTAGATCCATCACTCCAACTAGCGACAAATACTAAATCTGGGTGTTCAGCAATAATTTGTTCAACATTCAGGTCGCGTAATGGCAGGGTCGTTGGGATTTTATCGGCAATGATTGAATAAGTCGGGTCCTTACTTAAGCGACTTAAACTGGTGATGTTTTGTAATGGTAATAGCGCCATTAATACTTGATCACTGAACATGCTTTTAGAGTCAATGTGAGCGGGTATTTTCGTTAATGTCAGTGACTGCTGACTGGCATCGATGACGGTTATTGGATATGAGGTTTCGGCACTCAAACAGGCTGTACTGGTGCATAAGCAGCCTATAAAAAATAAGTTTTTAAGTCGTTGATACATAATTTTCCATATGCTGCTAATGGTAAGCTGGCATCATCTTTGGCAAGCAAATTTTGCGAACATAGTTAGTGATTTTTTGAGCGCTGTCAATGACCGTCTTCTGTTAGAATTGGGCTTATTTGTCGAGGAATAACAAAGCAATGGTATTAAAATTTTCAGGCGATATTGACGAGCTTGCTTATCCGTTTATTTTTGAAGATTCTTCTTTATGTGATTTTGAAATATTAACTGATGAATTATGTACTTATGTTGGATTGACTATTTCACAGTTAGCCGATGATGAAATACGCCAATCTTTATCATGGTTACAACCGCGTATTTTCAATCTTAATGGCTCTATTCGTGGTAAATGCGGTATTTTTGAGGCCGATATTATTAAACTTAAAGCGGATTATCATTATTTCCGTGCTCAAGTGACCGATAAGAATAAGCGCTTTGTGTTACCACGAGGGGTGGGGGCTGTGGTGCAATTACATCAATGTCGTAGTTTGTCCAAGAAAGTGGTTCGTCAATTAGTAAAAGTTGATGCAGAGGGGAAGAAGGTGCCTGAAACATTACCGCGATTTAGTAATTTATTGGTGAATTACTTTTTTGCTTTAACGCGAGTATTGAATCAGCATTCAGGTATTGAAGAACCTGAATATATCAGCATAAATTATCCTATGCCTAACGCTAAATAATAATAAAAAACGCCATATATCAAAGATGTATGGCGTTTTTTGTTACTAATGTATTGGGTTAGTATTTACTTACCAATACAGAACGAAGTAAAGATACGTCCGAGTAAATCATCCGATGTAAACTCACCAGTGATCTCACTTAAGTGCTGTTGAGCTAAACGTAATTCTTCAGCCAGAATCTCGCCTGCCATAAAGCCTTCTAATTGCTCTTTACCGATCACTAAATGTTCGGCGGCACGCTCAAGAGCATCTAAGTGACGACGACGCGCCATAAAGCCGCCTTCAGTCGTACCAGCAAATCCCATACATTGCTTTAGATGTTCGCGTAAGTCGTCCACACCGTCGCCTGTGCGCGCGGAAAGGCGAATAACCGTTGAACCGTTGGTTTCACTCATTCCCGTGACTTCACCGGTTAGTTCGGCTTTATTGCGAATAACGGTTAAACCCATATTTGTTGGTAAGCGTTCAATAAAGTCAGGCCAGATATCTTTGGGATCGGTAGCATCAGTGGTGGTGCTATCAACCATGAATAACACCCGATCAGCATGTTCAATTTCAGCCCAAGCACGTTCAATACCAATGCGCTCGACTTCATCCGTGGCTTCACGTAAACCTGCGGTATCAATAATGTGTAATGGCATTCCATCAATGTGGATATGTTCACGTAATACATCACGCGTTGTACCTGCAATATCGGTCACAATCGCACTGTCTTTACCTGATAAGGCATTTAATAGGCTCGATTTACCGGCGTTAGGGCGGCCAGCAATAACGACTTTCATGCCTTCACGTATGATAGCGCCTTGGTTGGCTTGTTTACGTACTTCTGCAAGATGATCCATGATGCGATTGAGATCACCACTGACTTTACCGTCAGAGAGAAAGTCTATTTCTTCTTCAGGGAAGTCAATCGCAGCTTCAACATAGATGCGTAAATGAATTAATGCTTCGACTAATTCATGGATCTTGTTTGAGAACACACCTTGTAGTGATTTAAAGGCACTTTTAGCGGCTTCTTCTGAGCTAGCATCGATTAAATCGGCAATGGCTTCAGCTTGGGCTAAATCAAGTTTGTCGTTCATAAAGGCGCGTTCAGAGAACTCACCCGGACGTGCTGGACGAATACCATCAATATTAAGAATGCGACGGATCATCATATCCATTAATACTGGGCCACCGTGGCCTTGTAGTTCTAATACATCTTCGCCCGTGAACGAGTTTGGACCTTTAAAAAATATCGCGATCCCTTGGTCAAGGGCGGTACCATCTTCATTTTTAAATGGCAGATACTCAGCGTAACGGGTTTTTAATTCACGACCAGCAACGGCAAGGGCTACTTCTTTCGCTTTAGGACCTGAAACGCGAATGATGCCGACGCCGCCACGGCCCGGTGGTGTTGCTTGTGCAACGATAGTATCGATATGTTGATTCATAACCTTGGCTTTGCTTAAAAATGACTTGATGATTGTAAACCACAGAGCGGGTTTACGCCTAATCGGCCCCATAAAAAAAGGCGACCCTAAGGTCGCCTCTTATTCACAGATACCGCTTATTTAGCTTTGCTGTGTAAACCTTTTTTCTCCAACGCGCGGAAAATAATGGTTTGTTGAATTAGAGTCACAAAGTTTGACACTAACCAGTACAGTACTAAGCCTGAAGGGAACCATAGGAAGAAGAAAGTAAACATAACCGGCATAAAGGTCATGATTTTCTGCTGCATAGGATCCGTTACAGTTGATGGGCTGTTCTTCTGGATAAGGAACATTGATACGCCCATTAGGACTGGCAAGATGTAGTACGGGTCTTGTGCAGATAGATCCGTAATCCAACCGAAGAATGGCGCATGACGCAATTCAACTGATCCCATTAGTGCCCAGTATAGCGCGATGAAAATTGGCATCTGTAGCATGATAGGTAAACAACCACCGAGTGGGTTTACTTTTTCTTTTTTGTACAGTTCCATCATTTCTTGGCTTTGACGTTGACGGTCATCACCTAAACGCTCACGCATTGCCTGAATCTTAGGCTGTAGCATGCGCATTTTAGCCATTGAGGTGTACTGTGCTTTTGTTAGTGGGTACATAGCACCACGAACAATTAGCGTTAGGATGATGATTGCTACACCCCAGTTGCCTACCATGCTGTGAATGAAAGAAAGTAATTTATGCAATGGACTTGCAATGAACCATAACCAACCGTAATCAACCGTTAGGTTTAGGTTAGTGGCTGTTGCTGCCATTTCTTTTTGCAACTTAGGACCAAGCCATAATGTTGCTTTGATTTCTTTTGTTTGACCAGCAGCCACAGTTTCTAACGGCATACGTACGCCGATATAGCCTATACCATTGTTATCGCTGCTGTAGAGTTGAGATGTTTGGTCTTTGCCATCACGAGGGATCCATGCTGATACGAAGTAGTTCTCCATAATCGCAACCCAACCGTCATTTGCTGACTGGTTAAGGTTCTTCTCTTTGATGTCATCAAAACTGTATTTTTTGTATTTAGTATCGTTAGCTGAATATGCGGCACCGTTGTAGGTGTGCATTGCCATACCTTTAATACCGCCGCCAGTTTTACTTGCTAGACGGTGACGCAGCTGCGCGTACATTTGTACCGTTGCTGGTTTGTCAGTTTTGTTGTCGATTGTGTAATCAACATTAACTGCATAATCGTTGCGTGTGAAAACGAATGTTTTGATGTAGCTAATGCCATCTTTAGTGAATGTCATTGGTACACGCAGTTCGTTTTGATCTGCTGCCATCACAAAGCTTTTCGCGGTCACAGCGTATTGTGCGCGGCCATGTGCTGGTGAATCAGAACCATTTGCTCCAATTAAGCCTGATTGCGCGACATAATCACGGCCATCAGCATCACTTAATAAAACATATGGGTCTTTAGAATCTAGGGTGTTGTCGTATTTAAGTAGTTTTGCATTGATAACATCACCACCAAGCGTATCGACTGTTAATTCCAGTACATCCGTTTTAATGGTAATTAAATTAGTTGAGGTTTTCTGGTCAATCAGTGGTTGATTATCACTTGAATGTGATGGAATACCACTGTTGTTATTGACTTGTTGCTCTACACCCTGCTTCGTTGGTTGCGGGTTTTTGTCGCCATGCCATTGCTGAAATAGCAAGAATGAGACAAACAGTAGGGCAATTAACAGAATATTACGTTGGGAACCCATGGTTAATGTTCTCTGTCGTTATGCTTGGTTGGCGGAACGGGGTCGTAACCACCGTCATTTAAAGGGTGACATCTTAATAGACGTTTCGCCGCTAACCAACAACCTTTTCGCGCTCCATGCGTTTTTACAGCTTCGATCGCATATTGAGAACATGTAGGGGTGAACCGACAGCGTGGTCCAAGAAGAGGACTGATTGCCAGTTGGTAAAAGCGGACTAGTCTTACGACTAGCCACGCGACGGGCGAGACAGGCGATGCCATAACTTATCTAACAACGTAAATAGTTCTTCGTTACTCAACCCATTGGCTGATTTCTTTGCGATGACTACGAAGTCACAGGCTGGAAGCTGATGTTGTTTTAAACGGAAACTTTCGCGAACAACGCGTTTGAAACGGTTTCTGTCGACAGCAGTTTTAATCTGTTTTTTTGGAACAGCCAGACCGAGACGGGGGTGGTCAAGTTCGTTAGAACGGGCAAGAATAGTCAAGTGGGGAGAGCCAGCACGATGAGCTTGCTGGAAGACAGTTTTATAATGTTCGGGAGTTAACAAACGTAACTCCCGAGAAAAAGCGAACTTATTCAAAATAATCGTCGATGATTACTTAGAAAGACGCTTACGGCCTTTAGCGCGACGTGCATTAATTGTTGCACGACCGTTCTTAGTTGCCATGCGAGCACGGAAGCCGTGATTACGCTTACGCTTAAGAACAGAAGGTTGGAATGTGCGTTTCATGGTTTTACCTTAAATTAACTGATCAGTTTTTAAGTTTGTTAGACGTAATTGGCCATAATTGGTCAATTACCACGAACAAAGAGGCGGAATTGTAATCACTGACTAACAAAGAGTCAATAATTATACCCACATCTAATGACGGGCGCTGCATTATACGTTTTACAGCGCGAAATTCAAGGATCCTTATTAGATCCCTATTTGAGTCAAAAAAGCCTTCAATCGCGGATCGTTAGGGTGATTAAAGATCTGCTCTGGTGGCCCTTGCTCTACAAATTGACCGTCGGCCATAAAGATCACTCTATCGGCGACTTCACGCGCAAATTGTAACTCATGAGTGACGATCAACATTGTTTGTTGTTGTGCTGCCAATTTTTTTATTAAGTTTAGCACTTCATTGACCCACAACGGGTCGAGTGCTGATGTGGGTTCATCAAGTAATAGTAGCTCAGCATCTAATGCCATTGCTCGGCCGATACCTACTCGTTGTTGCTGACCGCCAGAGAGGGCGGCGGGGTAGCTATTGGCTTTATCAGCCAAGCCAATATCGGTTAAAATATTCAGTGCGCGTTGTTGCGCTTGTTGTTTGTCGAGGCCTTTAACGATGCGTAAACCTTCACTGATATTTTGTTGCGCAGTAAGGTGATTAAATAACGCGTAGTTTTGAAAAACAAATCCGGTTTGGCGTCGAAGCGCTAAAATGTCACTTTTTTTAGGTTGCAGGCAGTCAACTTTCGCATCGTTAATGGTAATGGTGCCACTATTGGCACTTTCAAGATAATTAATACAACGTAAAAATGTTGATTTCCCTGTGCCTGATGGGCCAATAATCGCCACAATTTCACCTTGCTTTATGGTGAGATCAATATCGCTAAAAATGGTCTGTTCGCCAAAACGTTTAGTGAGTTTATTTATAGTAATCATCGTACGTAAGCCCTATCTAAGCGTGTTTCAGCTAATTGTTGTAAGCGAGTAAGCACTATCACTACACCCCAATATATAATAGCAACAGCAAGAAAAGCCTCAAAGAATTTAAAGCTAGATGATGCTTCCATTTGGGCTTTTGCCATAATTTCAGGTACACCGAGTGTAAAGGCCAACGATGTTGATTTGATCATATCAATGAAATAGTTCATTAACGAAGGTAAAGCGATACGACTTGCTTGCGGTAAAATAATTCGCCACATAGTTTGTGATTCTGTCATGCCTATCGAAAGGCTGGCTTCACGTTGACTACGATCAACACCCAGAATGGCGGCACGAATACTTTCTGCCATGTAAGCGGCAAAGTGGAGACTAAGACCAATAACAGCGGCATTAAATGCATCTAATCCGACTAAACTTGGCAGTACTTGCGGTAAGCCGTAATACAATAAAAATAGTTGCACTAAGAGTGGGGTGCCGCGGAAAAAGCTGATGTAAAGTTGAATTAGAGGGTTGAGTAACGGCAGCTTATAAATACGAATTAAAGCAATAATTAAACCGAGTAAAAGCGCAAAAATGGCACCAATAGAGGCCATGAGTAATGTCGTTGGCAGGTATTTCAACAAAATAGGAATCAACGACAACATATAATCAAAATCAAAACCCATAATGGTGATCCGTTATTCTAGCTGTGTAAGCGATATAAATAAATTCACCACCGCAAGGGTTGCGATGGTGAAAACGTTAATTATTGAGTGATATCAGTATGGAACCATTTGTTTGATATTGCTGCGAGCGTACCGTCTTTACGCATTGCGACTAAGGCTTGATTTACTTGTTGTTGGAGTAATTTACCTTTGGCGTTATTTAAAAATGGCCATGCACTTTCAACGGTCGCAAATGGTTTGCCTGCAAGTTGTAATGGTAAGTGTTTAGTATTAATAACTGCAACTGACGATAAACGATCCATCACAAAAGCATCGGTACGTCCTAAAGCGACATCTTGTTCAATACCACTGTCATAGGTTTTGATATTAATTTTATCGGCATTAGGCAGATTACGTAACAGTTGTGCATAGTTTGAACCGAGATTTACACCCACCGTTTTACCGTCTAAGTCAGCCGTTGAGTGGATGGTGTTATTGCCTTTACGAACAACTAATTGTGCACCGTCAATAACATAAGGCTGACTAAATAAAAATTTGGCTTGGCGGGCTGGGGTGATGGCAATTTGATTTGAAATGGTATCAATACGACCCGTTTCTAATTGACCAAATAAACCAGAAAAGCTGGCGGTAACAAACTCAACGTTATAATCATTATGTTTACCGATCGCATTCCAAAGATCAACTTCAAACCCTTGTAGCTTATCTTTACTTACAAAAGTAAACGGGAAATAACGACCAGACATTCCCACTTTGACGGTGGTAGCTGCCATGACACTGGCGGTTGTACTCGCAAATAATGTACCTGCGATCACTAATGTTTTTATCCAGTTTTTCATTCGGTATTTTCCTTACCTTTATAGGGCTTTATTTGGTGAAACCATCCTACCTCGATATTTAATCATAAAGATAATAATTAACAGTTATTTGAAATAACCATTTGTTTGGCTAGCGGCATATTGCGGCTTAATATCATGCCTTTTAAGGCATAGAAAAAACGGTGATTGTTATAAAAGGTTACCCACAGCGTGAGGTTTTCCCTGTGGATGATAATGGATGGCGATTTAATGGTCATTATTAAGTAAAAACAGCATTAAACGGGGAATGAAAGACTTATATTTGTGGTAGCTGTGTTAATATAGTTGTGGGTAAAGGTGGGTTAAATTGTGCTGATCTTGCATTTTATTGTGGGATCTATGTGCATAAGTTCGATCTTATTCACTGGATCTGCGATCTCTTTACTGGTGATCCTTGTTCAGCGAGTATAAAATTATCTTCCTTTTATGTTTTGTTTATTCAGTGTGGAGTCTACCTTGTCATCTTCGCTATGGTTGCAGTGCCTTCAACGCCTTCAGGAAGAACTCCCTGCGACAGAATTCAGCATGTGGCTGCGTCCGCTTCAGGCTGAGTTAAATGATCATACATTGACATTATTTGCTCCTAATCGATTTGTGCTTGATTGGGTACGTGATAAATATCTCAATAATATCAATCGTCTACTTAATGAATTTTGTGGTACTGATACACCGAGCCTGCATTTTGAGGTCGGTAGTAAACGCATTGTTATACCACCGCAACCTCTTGCACCACCTGTTTTTACGTTGCCACAATCAAGACCTCGCGTAGAGCCTGAGCCCATGCGCTATGAGCCAGCACCTTCTCCGGTACAAACAGAATCACCTGGTGGTTATCGCTCTAATGTAAACCCTAAACATAATTTTAATAATTTTGTTGAAGGTAAATCAAATCAATTAGGTCTTGCTGCTTGTCGTCAGGTATCAGATAACCCTGGCGCTGCTTATAATCCGTTATTTTTATATGGCGGTACTGGTTTAGGCAAAACACACTTATTGCACGCCGTCGGTAACGCGATTGCTAAACGAAAGCCAAACGCCAAAGTGGTTTACATGCACTCTGAACGTTTTGTGCAAGATATGGTGAAAGCGCTACAAAATAATGCCATCGAAGAATTTAAGCGTTATTACCGCAGTGTTGACGCATTATTGATTGATGACATTCAATTCTTTGCCAATAAAGAACGCTCTCAAGAAGAATTTTTTCATACCTTCAATGCATTGTTAGAAGGTAATCAACAAATTATTTTGACCTCAGATCGTTATCCGCGTGAAATTAATGGGGTTGAAGATCGCTTAAAATCTCGTTTTGGTTGGGGACTAACCGTCGCCATTGAGCCACCAGAACTAGAAACCCGCGTCGCTATTTTAATGAAGAAAGCCGAAGATCATAATATTCGTCTGGCAGATGAAGTGGCATTCTTTATTGCGAAGCGGTTACGTTCCAATGTCCGTGAATTAGAAGGTGCGTTGAATCGTGTGATTGCTAATGCTAACTTTACTGGTCGTGCGATCACGATTGATTTTGTACGTGAAGCGTTACGTGATTTATTAGCACTACAAGAAAAGTTGGTGACGATTGATAATATTCAGAAAACAGTTGCTGAATATTATAAAATAAAGATGGCTGATATGTTGTCTAAGCGTCGCTCACGTAGTGTTGCTCGTCCGCGTCAAATGGCAATGGCATTGGCTAAAGAACTGACAAACCACAGTCTTCCTGAGATTGGCGATGCCTTTGGTGGTCGCGATCATACTACCGTGCTCCATGCTTGTCGTAAGATTGAGCAGTTACGTGAAGAAAGCCACGATATTAAAGAAGATTATTCAAACCTAATTAGAACGTTGTCGTCTTAATATGAAATTTACTGTTGAACGTGAACATTTATTAAAACCTTTGCAGCAGGTGACTGGTGCATTAGGTGGTCGCCCATCATTACCCATTTTAGGTAACATTTTACTGCAAGTTGAGAATGGCTGCTTGTCGATGACGGGTACCGATCTTGAAGTCGAGTTAATTGCTAAAGTTGCATTAGAGGGCGATTTCGAAGCGGGTGCTGTTACGGTACCATCACGTAAATTTTTAGATATTTGTCGTGGTTTGCCTGATAGCGCAACTATCGCGGTTATCTATGAAGGTGATCGAGTGTTAATCCGCTCTGGTCGTAGTCGCTACACACTAACGACATTGCCTGCGGCTGATTTTCCTAATATTGAAGATTGGCAAAGTGAAGTTGAATTTACCATTGAACAAGGTCGTATGCGTCAGTTGATTGATAGCACTCAGTTTTCAATGGCAAACCAAGATGTGCGTTATTACCTTAATGGAATGTTGTTCGAAACCGATAGCCAACATTTACGTTCGGTAGCAACAGATGGCCACCGTATGGCTGTTTGTGCGATTGATACGGGTCATGATTTACCGACTAAACAAATTATAGTACCGCGTAAAGGGGTATTAGAATTAGTACGGTTGTTTGATAACCCTGAAGCCTTGGTTAATATTCAGATTGGTCATTCAAATTTACGTGCTACCGTTGGTAACTTTGTGTTTACCTCTAAGCTTGTTGATGGTCGTTTCCCTGATTACCGTCGTGTAATGCCACAAAATAGCACTAAGTTTGTTGAAGCAAACTGCGATGAGATGCGTAAAGCATTTGCGCGAGCGGCTATTTTATCTAATGAGAAATTCCGTGGTGTTAGAGTCGGTTTATCAAATGGTGAAATGCGCATTACAGCCAATAACCCTGAACAAGAAGAAGCAGAAGAGTTTCTTGATGTTGATTACGAGGGTGATAGCTTAGAAATTGGTTTTAATGTTAGCTATGTGCTTGATGTATTGAACACGCTAAAGTGTGATCAAGTACGATTGTCGTTATCAGATGCCAATGCACCGTCATTAATTGAAGATGCAACTAATGATGAAGCCATGTATGTAGTAATGCCAATTAGATTGTAATTATGGCACTTACTCGGTTATTGGTGCAGGATTTTCGCAATATTGCTAAGTGTGATATTGCGTTAGCCAGTGGTTTTAATTTTTTAGTTGGCGCTAATGGCAGCGGTAAAACCAGTGTCCTTGAAGCGATTCATTATTTAGGGCATGGCCGTTCTTTTCGTAGCCATTTAACCAGTCGCGTTATTCGCCATGAACAACAACAATTGTTTATTCATGGTCGAGTTACTGATAACAATAACCTTACTTTACCGTTGGGGATCAGTAAGCAGCGTGATGGTACGACTGAAGTTAAAATTGGTGGTGAAAGTAATCAAAAGTTAGCTCAGTTAGCCCAGATTTTACCGTTACAGTTAATTACCCCTGAAGGGTTTGATTTATTGATCGGTGGACCTAAATTTCGACGGTCTTTTATTGACTGGGGTGTGTTTCATGTTGAACCAAAGTTCTATAATGCATGGAGCCGCTTAAAACGACTGACTAAACAACGCAATGCATTATTAAAGCAGGCACGTAGCTACCGTGAACTCAGTTATTGGGATCAAGAGCTGGCGTTACTTGCTGAACAAATAAGTATATGGCGTCAAGAATACATTACAGCCGTTAAGATTAAAGCGGCTGAAATATGTCAGGTATTCTTACCTGAATTTGAAATCCAGCTCGGTTTTTATCGTGGCTGGGAAAAAGAAACACCGTATGCTGAGCTGCTGCAACGTAATTTTGAACGTGACTGTCAGCTTGGCTATACCGTAAGTGGGCCGCATAAGGCTGATTTACGGATCAAAGTTGCTGGAATACCGGTTGAGGACGTATTGTCCCGCGGTCAGCTAAAGTTAATGGTGTGTGCGTTGCGTTTAGCGCAAGGTTTACATCTGACTGAGGCCACCGGCAAACAGTGTATTTACCTAATTGATGATTTTGCTTCCGAATTGGATAGCCATAGGCGAGCGTTGCTTGCGCAGCGATTAAAGGAAACTAACGCCCAAGTATTCATTAGTGCTATCAGTCGCGAACAAGTGGTTGATATGCTTGATGATAATGGTAGGTTGTTCATGGTCGAAGACGGCAAGATAACGCAGGATAATTAAAGCGAGAGTAACTCAATGTCCAATAATTACGATTCATCAAGCATTAAGGTGCTTAAAGGCCTCGATGCGGTACGTAAGCGCCCAGGAATGTACATCGGTGATACTGATGATGGTACTGGCTTGCACCACATGGTTTTTGAGGTTGTCGATAACTCTATCGATGAAGCTCTTGCTGGTTACTGTGAAGATATCATTGTTACGATTCACGAAGATGGTTCGGTTTCAGTAAGCGATGATGGTCGTGGTATTCCGACTGAACTTCACGAAGAAGAAGGTGTGTCTGCGGCGGAAGTTATCATGACCGTCCTTCACGCCGGTGGTAAATTCGATGATAATTCTTACAAAGTGTCTGGCGGCCTCCATGGCGTAGGTGTTTCGGTTGTAAACGCCTTGTCTGAAAAAGTTGAGCTAACCATTAGCCGTAAAGGCCATGTCCATCAGCAAACGTATTGTCATGGCGTGCCTCAAGCACCGATTGCAATTGTTGGTGATACTGAGAAAACTGGTACCCGTTTACGTTTCTGGCCAAGTGAAGAAACATTTACTACCAACCTTGAGTTTCATTACGACATATTAGCAAAACGTCTACGTGAATTGTCATTCTTAAATTCTGTCGTATCAATTCGATTGATCGATGAACGCGAAGAAGGCAAGCAAGACCACTTTACCTATGAAGGTGGTATTCGTGCATTTGTTGAGCACTTAAACCGTAATAAAACCCCGATTCACCAGAAAGTATTCCATTTTGAGAGTGAACGTGAAGATGGCATTACTGTTGAAGTGGCAATGCAGTGGAATGATGGCTTCCAAGAAGGCGTTTATTGTTTCACTAACAACATTCCACAACGAGATGGTGGTACGCACTTAGCTGGTTTCCGTGGTGCATTGACTCGTACTTTAAATACCTTTATGGATAAAGAAGGTTATTCAAAGAAAGCGAAAGCAGCGACCTCTGGTGATGATGCACGTGAAGGTCTGATTGCGGTTGTTTCTGTTAAAGTACCTGATCCTAAGTTCTCTAGCCAAACTAAAGATAAACTGGTTTCAAGCGAAGTGAAAACCGCGGTTGAATCAGCAATGAACGAGAAGTTTGCTGAGTTCTTATTAGAAAATCCATCAGATGCTAAAATCATTTGTGGTAAAATTATTGATGCCTCTCGTGCTCGTGAAGCGGCGCGTAAAGCGCGTGAAATGACACGTCGTAAAGGTGCATTAGATTTAGCGGGTCTTCCAGGTAAACTTGCCGATTGTCAGGAAAAAGATCCTGCACTGTCTGAACTTTACATTGTGGAAGGGGACTCTGCGGGCGGTTCAGCCAAGCAGGGACGTAACCGTAAAAATCAGGCAATCCTACCGCTTAAAGGTAAGATCCTAAACGTTGAAAAAGCGCGTTTCGACAAGATGCTATCTTCACAAGAAGTAGCAACGCTTATTACCGCAATGGGCTGTGGTATTGGTCGTGACGAATACAACCCGGATAAGCTTCGTTACCATAACATCATCATCATGACCGATGCCGATGTCGATGGTTCGCACATTCGTACGTTATTATTGACCTTCTTCTACCGTCAAATGCCTGAGCTTATTGAGCGTGGTCATATTTATATTGCTCAGCCACCACTTTACAAAGTGAAGAAAGGTAAGCAAGAGCAATACATCAAAGATGACGAAGAGATGAACCAATACCAAACAGCGTTAGCATTAGATAATGCATCACTGTTTGCAAATGATGGTGCACCTGCAATGACAGGTACTGCACTTGAAGGTTTGGTGACTCAGTACAATGGCGCAATGAAACTGATTGAGCGTATGAGCCGTCGTTACCCTGTGTTATTACTCAATGAGTTGGTTTATCAACCGCGTTTAAGCACAGCAATGCTAGCAGAAAGTGCGCAAGTTGAAGCATGGCTAACACAGATCATTGCAGCGCTAAATGCCAAGCAAACAGGTGAAAGCCAGTTTACGTTTGAAATTTTACGCGATGAAGAGAATAACGTCTTCTTGCCTAAGGTTGTGGTTCGTACACACGGTGTTGACCATGAATATCCATTAAGCTTTGATTTACTTAATTCAAAAGAATACGGTAAGTTGGCTGATTTGTCTGAAGCATTAGACGGTCTATTGGATGAAACTGCTTTTGTTCAGCGTGGTGAGCGTAAGCAACCTATCGAAAGTTTCAAAGAAGCATTAGAGTGGCTTAATAAAGAATCACGTCGTGGTCTTTCTTTACAACGTTATAAAGGTCTGGGCGAAATGAACCCTAACCAGTTGTGGGAAACAACGATGGATCCTGAAGCTCGTCGTATGCTACAAGTTACTATTCATGATGCTGTTGCGGCAGATGAGTTGTTTACCTGTTTGATGGGTGATCAAGTAGAACCGCGTCGTAACTTCATTGAAGAGAACGCATTAAAAGTGGCTAACCTTGACGTCTAGTTTGTCATTAGATTAATACTTATAAAAACGCCGCTATCATTAGCGGCGTTTTTTTATGTGGCGATTTTATTCAGTAGACTAGAGGGGAGGGTAGAATTGGGCTAACCCATGGCATAAGCTCGAGTGATTTCTTCCGCAATAATTTTAATTCCTCGCTCCATTTGTTCATCACTTTGAACGTAGTTCATGCGTATACATTGCTGACTGTGTTGCCATGGTTGTTCTAAACCAATAAAGAAATATTCACCCGGAACAATCAATACTCCGCGCGTTTTTAAACGTTGATAAAGTTCTTTGGTGGCGATTGGTAACGCATCACACCACAACCATAAAAATATAGCGCCTTCTGGCTTATGAATTCGAAACCGTGGATCGGTAATATAATGCTGTAATCGGCTCACGGCATATTGTGCTTTACGTTGATAAAACGGTCGAATAACGTCATGACTTAATCGCAATAAATCATTACGCGCGATAAGCTTATCGGCAATTGTAGGACCTAAACTGCCCGGTGCAAGATTGATAATACCGTTGATATTGGTTAACGCAGTAATAATGTCGTCATTGGCAATTACAATTCCACAGCGAATGCCCGGCAAGCCAAGTTTGGATAAGCTCATACATAAAATAGTATTACTGTTCCAAAATGGGGTTACGTCCGCAAAGATAATATCAGGAAAAGGCATGCCATAAGCATTATCGATAATGAGTGGGATATTGTGTGCTTGGGCGAGAGTGTCGAGTTGCTTAACCTCATTATCAGTCAGTACGTTTCCTGTCGGATTGGTGGGGCGAGAAGCACAAATTGCACCAATGCTGTCATCAATAACCAACTTACTAAAATCAATATGGTATTTAAATAAACCATTATTCAATAAGCTGATCGTCGGTTGATAAGAGACAAACATATTCTTATCAAGTCCTGCATCGGCATAGCCAATATATTCAGGTGACAGCGGCAAGAGGATTCTTTTATGAGAACCATCTTGGCATTTACCGGCTAATAAATTAAACAAATTAAAGAAGGCACTTTGACTGCCGTTGGTGAGGGTGATGTTTTTACTGCTGATGTCCCAACCATAATGTTGTTTAAGTAAGGTCGCAAGGGCGCTAATAAATCGGTCTTTTCCCTGAGGACCATCATAGTTGGTGACCGACGCGGTTAATTCACCAGTGGCAGCCATTTCAACCAGTAACTGATTAAAATAATCGACCATCGCAGGTATTTGAGCTGGATTACCACCCCCGAGCATGATCGCATCAGGGTTGGTTAAACCATCATTTAAATCGTGCATTAATTGCGTAATGCCTGAATCACCAGCGAACTTATCGCCAAAGCTAGAAAATTCCATGGTGCTATCGACCTCTATATCAGTGCAGGGTTACGTGCTTGCGATGCCCGTTATATGATGGGCGATGGATCAAAGTACCTGATTGTCACCAGAAGCGAAACCCTTAGTTACCCTAAATGGTAGTGGTCGGCTGTGTCGAATGTTTCACGTGGAACAATGTTAAGTTACCAAGATTTAAGTTATAAAAAAACCACGCCGCAGCGTGGTTAGTCATTCTTATTTATTAGCGAGAATCGTTACTTTTGCAGTAATGAAATATCGGCTACTTGTAAGAACTGGTTACGTAGTAGGTTAAGCAAGGTTAGACGGTTAACTTTAAGTTGTTCGTCATCAGCCATTACCATTACGTTATCAAAGAACGCATCTACAGGTTCACGTAGTGATGCTAGCTCTGTTAATGCTTGTTGGTAATCACCGGCAGCGAATACTGGCGCTAGGGTTGCGACTACTGTCTCAACTTTCGCTGCTAGTTCTTTCTCTGCGGCTTCTACTAATAAGCTGTTATTAACAGTTGTTGGTAGTTCACCATCAAATTTAGCTAGAATATTACCCACACGCTTATTCGCAGCGGCTAGTGATTCTGCTGCATCTAACTCACGGAAATGACTTACGGCTTTAACACGCTTGTCAAAATCAGATGGTTGAGTAGGGTGCATTGCTAGTACAGCTTGAATAATATCAATGCTGAAGCCTGCGTCTTGATACCATGCACGGAAACGACCTAGCATGAATTCAATTACATCTGAATCAACCTTAGCGTTAGTTAGCTTATCACCAAATAGTGAATGCGCTTTAGCAACTAAATCGACAAGGTCAAGATCGTAACCATTTTCAACAATGATACGTAGTACACCTAGAGAGGCACGACGTAATGCAAACGGATCGCTACCTTTTGGTGCTTGGCCAATACCAAAAATACCAACGATAGTATCAAGTTTGTCAGCCATTGCGACAGCTGATGATACGCCAGTACTTGGTAATTGGTCGCCAGAAAAACGAGGCATGTACTGTTCGTTTAGTGCTAGTGCAACATCTTCTGCTTCGCCATCATGACGCGCATAGTGCATACCCATAACACCCTGGGTTTCAGTAAACTCAAATACCATTGAGGTCATTAAGTCACATTTCGCCAGTAGGCCAGCACGTTTAGCGTTAGTGACATCTGCGCCGATCTTCTCTGCAATGTAGCCCGCAAGCTCAGTGATACGATCGGTTTTATCTTTAATAGTACCCAATTGTTGTTGGAAGATAGCTGTCTCAAGTTGAGGCAGGCGATCAACTAACTTACTCTTAAGGTCAGTATTAAAGAAGAACTCAGCATCAGCCAAACGTGGACGAACCACTTTCTCGTTACCTGAGATAACTTGGCTTGGATCATTTGAGATGATGTTAGATACGAAGATGAACTTAGGGATTAGTTTGCCTTCAGCATCGTAAACAGGGAAGTACTTTTGGTCACCTTTCATGGTGTAAACCAAGGCTTCAGAAGGCACCTTAAGGAACTCTTCTTCAAATGAAGCTGTCAGCACGACTGGCCATTCAACAAGAGAGGTAACTTCTTCAACTAGCTCATCATCAAGATCTGCAATACCGCCAACGGCATCAGCTGCTTTCTTAGCATCGGCTAGAATGATTGCTTTACGTGCATCGTAGTCTGCCATTACCTTGCCGCGTTCTTCTAAGATCGCAGGGTATTGGTCAGCATTATCGATAGTAAATTCAGCTTCACCCATAAAGCGGTGACCACGAATAGTACGCGCAGAAGCAATACCTAAAATAGTGCCTTCGATAAGCTCTTCACCCAATAGCATCGTTAGTGTTTTTACTGGACGAATAAATTGAGTGTCTTTATTACCCCAACGCATTGGGCGTGGAATAGGAAGTTTAGCCAGTGCAGCTGCGGCAAGTTCAGGCAGTAATGTTTGGGCTGGTTGGCCTTTTACTTCTTGCTTGAACAGTAGCCATTCGCCTTTATCGGTAACCATGCGTTCAGCTTGATCAACCGTAATACCGTTACCGCGTGCCCAACCTTGAGCGGCTTTAGTCGCATTACCTTCTGCATCAAATGCTGCCGTAATCGCTGGGCCGCGCTTTTCTACAATTCTGTCAGGTTGATTTTCAGCAAGCGCTGTTACTTTAAGTGCTAGGCGACGCGGTGCTGCATACCACTTAATACCTTGGTGAGGTAAGTTAGCGGCTTTTAGTTCCGCTTCAAAGTTGGCTGCAAACGCTTCAGCTAGAGTGCGAAGTGCCTTGGGTGGCAACTCTTCAGTACCTAGCTCAATTAAGAAATTCTTATCTGTCATGGCTATCCCTTACTTATCTTTTTTACACATTGGGAAGCCAAGTGCTTCACGTGATGCATAGTAAGCTTCAGCGACTTGTTTAGTTACATTGCGAATACGTAGAATGTAACGTTGACGCTCAGTCACTGAGATTGCTTTACGAGCATCAAGTAGGTTGAAGGCATGTGCTGCTTTCAAAATACGCTCATAAGCAGGTAGTGGCAGTGGCTGCTCAAGTGCTAATAGCTTCAGTGATTCTTTCTCGCACTGGTCAAAGAAAGTAAATAGGAAATCAACATCAGCGTATTCAAAGTTGTAAGTTGATTGCTCAACTTCGTTTTGATGGAAGATATCACCGTAGGTTACTTTACCTAATGGGCCATCTGTCCAAACTAAGTCATAGACTGAATCAACGTTTTGAATGTACATCGCTAGACGTTCGATACCGTAAGTGATTTCACCTGTTACAGGTTTACACTCAATGCCGCCAACTTGTTGGAAGTAAGTAAACTGTGTTACTTCCATGCCGTTAAGCCAAACTTCCCAGCCAAGACCCCAAGCACCCAAGGTTGGGTTTTCCCAGTTGTCTTCTACAAAACGGATATCATGTACTTTTGTATCTACACCTAGTACTTCTAATGAGCCTAAGTACAGTTCCTGAATGTTATCTGGAGACGGCTTAAGCATTACCTGGAACTGATAGTAGTGCTGAAGACGGTTAGGGTTTTCACCGTAACGACCGTCGGTTGGACGGCGAGAAGGTTGTACATACGCTGCTGCCATTGGTTCTGGACCTAGAGCTCGTAGACATGTCATTGGGTGCGAGGTACCTGCGCCCACTTCCATGTCAAGAGGTTGCACAATAGTACAGCCTTGTTGGCCCCAGTAATCCTGCAGCGCGAGGATCATGCCCTGAAAGGTTTTAATATCGTATTTCTGCATTGTCAGCTTCGCGAGATTAGTGGATGAAATAATGAATTATCAAGTATACATTGCCAACCCAGAGGCGAGTAGGGGCTGTGGGTGTTTTTTATCCATCTATGGCTTGTTTTGAGATAATTCCTATTATTGGCTCTTATTAGCGTAGGAATTTCATGAATATTTGACATTATTTTGATGGCGTAAATGTATCTGTTGATTACAATAGCGCTAACAAATAACTCATTGGTATTATATTCAATGAGGTTTTATTCGATATGAAATATGCATATCAATAACATGGGTCTTTAAATTAAATGTCAAAAAATCAAGTGATGGCATCAAAAACTTGGGTACGTGCAGCAGTAATTTCTGTTGTTGCAGCAGTTACTCTTGCCGGTTGTTCAACTGTAAATCCTTATACGGGTGAAAGCCAGACTGCAAAAGGTACTGGTGGTTCAATCATTGGTGCATTAGCAGGTGCCGCAATTGGTATCGCATCTTCAAGTAAACACGATCGTGGTAAAGGCGCGCTTATTGGTGCAGCATCTGGTGCGGCATTAGGTGGCGGTATTGGTTATTACATGGATGTACAAGAAGCGAAACTGCGTCAGCAATTAGCCTCTTCAGGTATCAGTGTTACTCGTAATGGCAATAACATCATTTTAAATATGCCAAATGAAATTACGTTTGGTGTTGACCAATCTGCATTAAATAGCCGTGCGATGGAAGCATTACATAATGTAGCGTTAGTCGCGAAAGAATACCCTAAAACGCAGTTGAACGTTTTAGGCTTTACTGATAGTTCTGGTGCTGCTGCTTATAATCAACGTCTATCACAAGTACGTGCTGGCGAAGTAGGTAACTACCTTATTCGTCAAGGTGTAAACGCGAACCGTGTTGTTTCTCAAGGTCGTGGTGAAAATAGTCCTGTTGCAACAAACAGTACTACACAAGGTCGTGCTCAAAACCGTCGTGTAGAGATCATTCTATCTCCACTAGGTTAATCTTCTCGAATTGAGAATAATGACGTGGTGTCACGATATTAAAAACCATGGGCTTTGGCGCATGGTTTTTTTTGTTTCATGTGAAACTCGACGGTCATTGATCGGGGGATTAAAGCGTTATACAACATTCATTAATTTAAGTTTATAACTGTGATTTCAGCAAAAGATAATCACTATTTACCATGTTAGAGTCGAGATTAATTAATCGTTAACTCTAATTCTGTTGGGTGATGTAGGGGGGTTCTATGGCGCGCTTTTCAGCGATCTCACCGCAAAGTCAATGTTGGTTGTTTCATATTGCATTTGTATTGAATGTAGCGGGAATGATGTTAACTGACATGTGGTTACCGATGGTGGTTGGAACGATTATTACAACCTACTTGTCTGTTGATGCATGGGTTCGGTTACGTTATGTATTACCACTTAAAAAAGAGTTACGTCAGGTACAACATGAATTGGATAATTTACGCCAGCAACAGCGTGATCAGTAACAACTAAAAAGGCAGCGTTTATTAACGTTGCCTTTTTTATTGGTATTAGTTGCTAGCGCCTTTTTTGATTAGAAAGCGATAAGGGAGCGTTTCTATTTCTGCGGCGATTAAAGTGTGATCCATGAAGCGACAAAAGCTTGGTATATCGCGGGTCGTTGATGGGTCATCAGCTATAACTAATAAGGTTTCATCAGTTGCCATTCTTCTGACTGTCTTGCGCACCATCATTACGGGTTCTGGACAACGCAAGCCTTGAGCATCGAGGCTATGGGTCGGATTTTCAAAAATTGCGGTCATAATTTTCACGTATTATTGTAGACATTGTGATCATACTGATGGATAAGAATTAATCAATAAGGCTTGGCAAATCAAGATAAATTGCGTAACGTTGTTAACAAGACATTAACGTTTCTTGCTAAAGGATTAGGAGAATATTATGTTAACCTCAATTGATCGAGTAATGATTTATGCCGTGTTGTGTATTATTTCATTTAGTACCATTATGTTAACCAGTCATCATACAACAGGCTTATTTGCTATTGGCGGTTTACTGGCGACTATCCTTGGTTTATGGCTTGAACTCTCCAATAAAAACGAATTGGAACAACAAAAAAAATAGCAGTAGTGTTGATGATTAATACGATATGTTGAATATTCCCGTCTTAAAAAGGTGGGATTTTTTTTATCTATCCCGCCATACTGTTGCCATATCTGATTAATTTGTAGCGTTAGAGAAGTAAAACAATGGAGCTCGAAGATGTTTACCGTCGTGACTTAAATTTACTGGTTGCGTTAAAGGTGTTGTTGGATGAAGGTAGTGTAAGTCGCGCCGCTATCAGACTTAACTTGAGCCAATCGGCAATGAGTCGAGTTCTTGGCCGACTACGTGATTTAGTCGGTGATCCTTTGTTTACCCGTCAAGGGCAGTCATTACTACCGACGCAACGGGCATTAGAATTAAATGAACAGTTAAATGAACCGCTAGAGTCATTGCGACTATTACTGACGCCAAATGATTTTGATCCCGCTACCTGTGAGCAAACATTTAAGATTGCCACCACTGATTATGCAATGCAGACTATTTTGCCTTTTGCATTACCACGTATTTATCAAGAAGCGCCCCATATAGCATTAGAATTTAGTCCATTGCGGCATGATAACGTGTTATCCCAATTAACTACGGGTGGCTGTGATATGGCAATTTGTCGGCCAAGTTTTGGTATAGAACCGTTATGTCATCAGTTATTAGGCTTGGTGAGTGTGTTTTGTCTTGTTAGCCCTGATCATCCACTCGCTAATAAGCCGCTCACATTGCAGGATTATCTGACCTATCCTCATGCAATGATTGCAATAAGTGATGGTGTTAAGGCGTTAATTGATGAACAGTTACGTGGTTATTCGCCACCTAAAATGGTGTTACGGGCTTATCATTTAGAAGCGGCTTTAGCTATTATTGAACAAATGCCATTGATTATTACCGTACCCGCTGACTTAGCCTATTTAGTCGCAGAGCGTTATCAATTAATTGTGAAGCCATTACCGTTTGAATTTAAGCCATTTGATTATTCATTATTATGGCATGCGCGTTGTGAACATTCGGCATCACAAATATGGCTGCGAACTATTATTAAACAAGAATGTGGGCGGCTGATAGATTCACGTATTCATGATATCGGGTTGTTGTAGTGGTATGTTTGGGTCAATAAAAAGGCCAGCACATGGCTGACCTTATTCATTAATGACCATCACTCTGCGGTATTAATGCGGCATTATTTAGCTATTACAGTTTAATGACGACACGGCCGGTGATTTGACCATTAGTGATCGCTTCTGCACATTCAGCCACTTGTTCAAGTGTGACTTCACGACAAGCTTGTTCAAAGTAGCTTGTTGGTAAGAGTTCAGTCAGACGTTGCCATGCTTGTTGGCGTTTTTCAAATGGGCACATCACTGAATCAACACCCTGCAAACGTACATTACGCAGAATGAAAGGCATTACTGTCGTTGGTAAATCAAAGCCGCCAGCCAGACCACAAATCGCAACGGCACCGTTGTAACTAATTTGGCTCAATACTTTAGCCAGTACTTTGCTACCAACAGTATCAATAGCGCCAGCCCATAATTGTTTATCAAGTGCGCGAGCGGGTTCTTCAAACACACTACGTTCAATAATAGTCGTTGCGCCAAGTTGCTTGAGTAATGGACCATTGGTTTCAGCGCGACCTGTTACTGCGGCAACTTTATAGCCGAGTTGTGCCAGTAAAGTGACGGCAACTGAACCTACACCACCGCTAGCGCCTGTTACTAAAATCTCGCCATCTTCAGGTTTGACATTAGCATCAACAATCGCTTGTACACACAGCATCGCAGTTAAGCCCGCAGTACCGACCATCATCGCTTGTTTGCCATCAAGATTGGCAGGTAATGGTACTAACCAATCTGCATTTAGGCGGGCTTTTTCAGCCATGCCACCCCAGTGACCTTCACCAACGCCCCAGCCAGTCAATACCACTTTATCACCAACGTGGTAACGATCATCACTTGATTCAGCCACTGTGCCCGCTAAATCGACACCAGGAACCATAGGAAATTGACGTACGATACGACCTTTACCGGTAATTGCTAAGCCATCTTTATAGTTTAATGAAGAGTAATCAACATCAATTAATACATCACCTTCAGGCAATTCAGATGTTGCCACTTGGCGAATAGTTGCTAGTGTTTTTTTATCTTCTTGTTCTAGTACTAGTGCTTTAAACATTGCAATACTCCGGTAAATTCATGGTTAGCAATCAATATAGGATTGAGTGTAGACGGCTTATCTTCATGAATAAAATGAAACTTACTCATTGTATCTATGTGTAAGTTGCATGTTATGTATTTAATGATAGGACCAACAGCGACACGCTATATATTGAGTGTAATTATTCTATTCGTTCAAAGATAGTGGCAATGCCTTGCCCTAAACCAATACACATTGTTGCTAAACCAAAACGGGCTTGTTTTTGCTCCATAATATTAATTAGAGTAGTGGAGATACGCGCACCAGAACACCCTAATGGATGACCAAGGGCAATAGCACCGCCGTTAAGGTTAATTTTTTCATCAAAGTGATCCATTAACCCCAGCGCTTTAATGCAGGGCAATGTTTGTGCTGCAAAGGCTTCATTGAGTTCAATGACATCAATATCATCTAAATGTAACCCTGCGCGTTGTAATGCTTTTTGAGTGGCAGGGACAGGGCCAAATCCCATTAGTGAAGGTTCGCATCCGGCAATCGCCATTGCTTTGATTCGCGCGCGAATGGGTAAGCCTAATGCGCGTGCTTGGCGTTCATCCATGAGTAACATTGCCGCCGCGCCATCTGATAACGCTGATGATGTTCCCGCTGTTACCGTGCCATGGGTGGGATCAAAAATCGGGCGTAATTGGCTTAGTGCCGCCACGGTTGTTTCGGGGCGAATCACTTCATCGGTAGTATATTTAGTTAAAATTCCTTCATTATCATGACCTTCAGTAGCAAAAATCTCACGGGTGAATCGACCTTCAATCGTAGCGGCATGAGCGCGCTGGTGTGAGCGCGCGCCAAATTGATCTTGCAGCTCACGACTAATATCATATTTTCGCGCTAACATTTCTGCGGTTAATCCCATCATTCCCGCGGCTTTAGCGACAGTTTTCGATAGGCCAGGGTGGAAATCAACCCCGTGAGTCATCGGTATATGACCCATATGTTCTACGCCACCAATTAAACAGCTTTGTGCATCACCCACCATAATAGCGCGAGTGGCATCATGCAGCGCTTGCATGGATGAACCACATAAACGGTTAACGGTTGTTGCGCCGACAGTGGTTGGGATCCCTGCTAGTAGTGCTGCATTACGACCAATATTAAATCCTTGCTCTAAGGTTTGTTGCACACATCCCCAATAAATATCTTCTATATTATTCGCATCTAATTGAGGGTTACGGGTTAATAATCCTTTCATTAAATGTGCCGATAAATCTTCAGCACGTACATGGCGGAATGCACCGCCTTTTGAGCGTCCCATCGGGGTACGAATACAGTCAACAATCACCACATTATTCATAATCAACTCCTTAATGATGCCGCAGCAACGGTGGGGTAATAACACTCATCAGTCGTCGCTTTGGCGCGCAGACCGTCAGGTACTTGATATAAAGGGCCGAGTGATTGATGGCTATCGGCTAATGCGACGTAATTGGCTAAACCTAGGTTATCTAAATAACGGAATACCCCGCCTCTAAAAGGAGGAAAACCTAAGCCATAGACCAATGCCATATCCGCTTCAGCTGGCGTCGCAATAATGTTTTCTTCTAAACAGCGTACGACTTCATTAATCATTGGAATCATCATGCGATCGATAATGGTGGTGCTTGAAAATGAGGTCGACGTTGCTGCAATGGACGCAAGTAAACGGGCAGTGTGTGGATCAATTGTTTTTTTAGGTTTACCTTTTTTATCCAGATGATAATTAAAAAATCCCGCTCCTGTCTTCTGCCCAAAGCGTTGTTGCTCATATAACACATCAATAGCATCGGCATCGTGTTTAGCCATTCGTTGTGGGAATCCCTCTGCCATCACTTTTTGAGCATGATGGGCGGTATCAATACCCACGACATCGAGCAGATAAGCCGGTCCCATTGGCCACCCGAAATCTTGCTCCATAACATTATCAATCTGACGATAATCACCACCATCACGTAGTAGTAAACTAAATGCCGCTAGATAAGGAAATAAAACTCGATTAACAAAAAATCCCGGACAATCATTTACCACAATAGGGGTTTTGCGCATTTTAGCCGCATAAGCCACCACTTGATCGATGGTTTCATTTGAGGTGTGCTGGCCGCGAATGATCTCAACCAATGGCATTTTGTGTACCGGATTAAAAAAGTGCATGCCGCAAAAGTTTTGAGGGCGTTGTAATGAAGCCGCGAGTAAATTAATTGGGATTGTTGAGGTGTTTGAAGTGATGACCGTGGTATCGGTAACCTGTTGTTCGACGTCTGCGAGTACTGCGGCTTTTATTGTGGGGTTCTCAATTACCGCTTCTATAACAATATCAACGTGATTGGAATCAGAATAAGTCAGGGTTGGGGTGATGGTGGCTAATGTTGCCGCCATTTGTAAGCCGTCAATCCGCCCTCGAGTGAGCTTTTTATTGAGCAACTTAGCGGCTTGTTGCATGCCAAGAGTTAAGGCCTTGCTGGTGATATCTTTCATGACAACGGGGACATGGTTTGTTACTGATTGATAAGCAATGCCACCACCCATAATTCCTGCGCCCAGTACCATCGCTTGTTGTATCGGTTGGGCTGTTTTAATGGCTTGTTTAGCTTTGCTTTTTAAATATTGATCATTTAGGAAAATACCCACTAAAGCTTGAGCAACATCGGTTTTAGCAAGGGTGACAAAGTGAGTGTTTTCGATAGCCAAAGCTTGTGTGCGTTCGCAGGTTGCAGCGGTTTCGATTGCGGTCACTGCCGCCATTGGTGCAGGGTAATGTTTACCTGCGATATTAGCGACCATCGCTTTAGCCGTGGTAAAACTCATTAATGCTTCAGTAGCTGTTAGCTTTAATGGCATTTTTTTTTGAGATCGGCGTTGCTGCCAATCTAAATCACCCGCAATAGCTTGTTTAATAATACGTAATGCTGCTGTTGGTAAGAGATCTGTGGCAACCACCGCATCAATTAATCCTAGTTTTAAGGCTGAATCGGCTTTGTTATTTTTACCTGAGGTAATTATTTCCATTGCACTATCAGCGCCAATTAACCGTGGCAGGCGAACCGTCCCTCCAAATCCTGGCATGATCCCGAGTTTTGTTTCTGGTAATCCAATATGCGCTTGATGATCTGCAATTCTAAAATCAGTCGCGAGTACGCATTCGCAACCACCACCTAGGGCGTAACCATTAATGGCCGAGATGGTTGGAACGGGTAAATCTTCTAACTTATTAAAAATAGTATTGGCATGATGAAGCCACTTTGACAGTTGATCTGCTGGCAGGGCAAATAATCCTAGAAATTCAGTAATATCGGCACCAACGATAAATGCCGCTTTGGTTGAACGTAGGATTAAGCCTTTAAGGTTGGGTTGTTGGTAGAGTGCATCAAGCGCTCGATTAAAACTTTCAAGGGTAGCAAGATCGAATTTATTGATGGGGGCTGGTGCATCAAAAATGAGTTCAGCGATCCCTTCTTCAAGGTAGTGTACAGAGAGTGTTTCACCGTGGTAAATCATGTTCTATCTCCATATATTCCATGCTATGACGGATCTGGTGTGATTTAACTGGTTTGACCTGTAGTGGTTAATATTTAGTCTGAACTGCAATGACCACAAATTCAATAATTAATTTAAACATTTATTTAACATTGTCGGTTGATACATTATCTTAAAGGTGATTATTTGTAGAATGAGTGTCATTGTAAGCAATAATGAGCATTGCTTGGGTCATGATAGGAATATGTTATCCTGCCGTTGTTTTTTGATGATGGGGTATGTTTTATGTCAACCTTTGAGCCTTACTTGATCCCACTGCAATCAGTAACTTTGGAAGAAGAAATCAAGAAAAGCCATTTTATAACTTATTTGGCCCATACGGCGTCGATTGAAGCGGCTAAGCAGTTTATTAACGAAGTAAAGTTAGCCCATCCAAGTGCCAATCATCATTGTTGGGGCTTTGCTGCGGGTAGACCGACAGATTCAATGTTGTGGGGCTTTAGTGATGACGGCGAACCATCAGGTACAGCAGGGAAGCCGATATTAGCCCAATTAACCGGATCCGGTGTTGGTGAACTAACCGCCGTTGTTGTTCGTTATTTTGGCGGGATCCATTTAGGCACTGGTGGGTTAGTTAAGGCTTATGGTGGTGGCGTACAACAAGCATTAACGTTACTGACCACACAACAAAAGATCATCACCAGTGAGTTGTTTTTATGTTGTGATTATAATCAGATTTCATTAGTTGAATCATTATTAAGCGAATATAGCGGCACGCAATTGAAGGCTGATTATGCCCAACAAGTCAGTATGCATTTAGCACTTGATAGTCGCATTGTGGCTGAGTTTAGTACCAAGTTGGTTAATCGTAGTGGTGGGCGGATCGTCGCGACATCAACGTCAGAGAGTTAACCCTTATTTATTCTATTATGTACTTTCAGATGAGGGCCGATTAAGGCCATGCAGTTTCGTTCAATTATACGTATCGTCGGGCTGTTGCTCGCTTTATTTAGTGTCACGATGCTCATTCCCGCTCTAGTGGCTTTGATTTACCGTGATGGTGCTGGATTTCCTTTTGTTGTCACCTTCTTTTTATTACTAGCGGGTGGATCAGCGTTATGGTTTCCTAATCGCTATCATCGGCGTGAATTAAAAGCCCGTGATGGTTTTTTAATTGTAGTGTTGTTTTGGGCGGTTATTGGCAGCGCAGGTGCGGTGCCTTTTCTGTTGTCTAAAAATCCAGATTTGTCGGTTGCTGACTCCTTTTTTGAATCATTTTCTGCACTGACAACAACGGGGGCAACAGTCATTGTTGGTCTTGACCACTTACCAAAAGCGATTTTATTTTATCGTCAGTTATTACAGTGGTTTGGTGGTATGGGAATTATCGTGTTAGCCGTTGCTATATTACCCGTGCTAGGTATCGGTGGCATGCAGCTTTATCGCGCTGAAACGCCGGGGCCAGTAAAAGACAGCAAAATGACACCGCGTATTGCCGAAACAGCTAAGACGTTGTGGTATATATATTTAGTATTAACAATTGCTTGTGCATTAGCGTTTTGGCTTGCTGGAATGAGTGGTTTTGATGCGATATCACATAGTTTTTCAACGATCGCAATCGGTGGTTTTTCAACCCATGATGCCAGTATTGGTTATTTTAATAGTCCTACCATTAATATGATCACCGTAGTTTTTCTTCTAATCTCAGCCTGTAATTTTTCCCTTCACTTTGCTGCGTTTGGTAATGGCAATATAAACCTCAAAACGTATTGGCGAGATCCTGAATTTAGAGCATTCTTCGTGGTGCAACTTATTCTATTTGTGATTTGTTTTGGATTGCTATTAAAGCATCATTCTTATGACCATTCTTTTGATGCTTTTGATCAAGCGCTATTTCAAACGGTCTCTATTTCTACCACTGCCGGGTTTACCACCACAGGATTTTCTGACTGGCCATTATTTTTACCTGTTTTATTATTATTCTCCTCCTTTATAGGAGGCTGCGCAGGTTCAACGGGTGGCGGTATGAAAGTGATTCGAATGTTGTTACTTTCATTGCAAGGGGTACGAGAATTAAAACGCTTAGTACACCCGCGTGCGGTATACACCATTAAACTTGGGCATAAAGCGTTACCTCAACGAGTTGTTGATGCCGTGTGGGGTTTTTTCTCTGCTTATGCTTTGGTATTTGTGGTGTGTATGCTGGCACTTATTGCGACAGGTATCGATGAATTAACCGCATTTTCGGCTGTGGCGGCAACGCTTAATAATTTAGGCCCAGGTTTAGGCAAAGTTGCGGTTCATTTTGGTCAAATAAATGATTCAGCGAAATGGATCCTCATTATTGCTATGCTATTTGGCCGTTTAGAAGTATTTACATTATTAGTTTTATTTACGCCGACCTTTTGGCGTAATTAAAGGAGCTATCATGGAAAAGGTATTATTACTGCATTCTAGTTGTGAAGGACAAACGATTAAAATCCTTAACCATATAGAGCAGAATTTAGGTGAGCAGTATCAATGTGATTATGTTGATATTCATTTAGAGCCAAAAATTGATTTTAGTGCTTATGACCGAGTACTTGTTGGTGCCTCTGTACGTTATGGCCATTTAAATAAAAAGCTATATCAATTTATAGCGCGAAATCTTACAAGTCTTGAACAAGCAAAGGTCGCTTTCTTTTGTGTCAATTTAACTGCGCGTAAAGAAGGCAAAGATACACCAGCAACCAGTGCTTATATAAAGAAGTTTTTATTGAAGTCGCCATGGCATCCTAAAATGATGGCGGTCTTCGCCGGAGCATTACGTTATCCACGCTATAACTTTTTTGATCGCACTATGATTAAGCTGATTATGAAGTTAACAGATGGCGAAACAGATACGACTAAAGAAGTTGAATATACCGATTGGCAGAAAGTATCAAATTTTAGTCAGCAATTTAAAGCGTTGTAATTGTATTATTGATCGCTTTGTTTGCTTTTTGATCTAATGAACCCTTTTTATTGATAAAAAGCATAAAGTAGTTGCGATGGTAGCAGTTGTCTCTATACTGCTGCTCTATCGAAACGCAAGCAGCTTTATAAAAGAAGATGTTATGTAGTAATCGATTGGATGATACGCCTGATAAAAGAAATGAAAAAGTGGTTGACACTTTATGTTATTTCGCTAGAATGGCCGTCCACTTCAACGAAACGAATAAACAGTCAAATGTTTGATAATTCGAAGAAGATTGTTCTTTAACAATTTGACCATGCAATCTGTGTGGGCACTCACTGAATAGTTAAGTCGAAAGATTTATCAATAAACTGAGTGACCAATACAAAATGACCCAATCTATTTATAGAGAAGATTGTTTTGGCACAGTTATTTAATTATCATTTTTTAAATGATAAAAAGCTTTAAAATTACACTCTTTATTTATAAAGAG
>NZ_WMDN01000025.1:0-52612 GCF_021236965.1 Photobacterium carnosum
GACCACTTCAAACCACCTATAACAAACCACCTATAACAAACCACCTATAACAAACCAATTAAAGAAACTAACTTAAATTGAACTAACAAGTTTTGCTTAAATTGAGAAATTTAGCGCTTTCACCCTGATTATGAAGCGTAATGGCCTTTGAAACACCCAGTAACAAAATCAACAAACCATTAACTACAATTTATTGTTAATATAAGTGCAACAAGTATTTTAAAACAAGACTTATAGACTTCATTTAAGTTGAAGTGTGATCACAAAGTGCGGATTAGATGGGTACTGTTAAACAGGTCGATTTTTAACGAAAAATCACGGTAGGCGTCGAGTGTCAAGTATTTAAGTTTCCTGATTACCACCGAGCTTCAGCCAAGGTTAATAACTTCTCTAGCATCGGTGGTGATTTTGCACGGCTAACATAGGACACCCATATCTTTATTTTTAAAATTTCAACACGCTGTAAGTAGATTCCCTATCGCCCTCGCGGGCATTCACTGTAGGGAATGACGGGGGTTAACACTGTATTCTCTATTTAAAATGATGGGTATTTATACGGCATAATAAATATTGACGGTTATTATTAACCGCCACATCTAATAAATTTTATGGCTGTCCCATCTTTCATATTTTTATATTCAAGCTCTTATCTGAGACATAATTTATGCATCAATGTATTAAAGCCATTATCTCTTTATCTAAATAGCTGTCTTTTTAATTATTTCTGATTGTTTTAATGCGGATATAAAACCTTTCGCACTAAATTTCGAATTGCCTATAACAACGACATTTTTAGTAATAAACTCATTATAAATGAAATCTACTCCCTTAGATGTGAGAGCTTCAAATACGGGAGTTCCCTCAAAACAAGACATTGAAAATTTAATTGGCTGATTATTTACAATCAAAACTCGATTAGATAAATATCTTTGCTGTGAACAGTCATTAGTCAAATCAAAGATAGTAAAAAAAGTTCCTGAATCAACTGAAGCTTCGAATAAATAATCTTTGGAATAAACTATAGGTATAGAATTTAAATTAACTTGCCATTCCATTCTTAGTTTATTTTGATCATATGCATAAACCCTAACTGATAACAAAATCAGAATTACAGCTAACATTATTTTCTTCATCTTGTTCATCTAATCCATTTCAAATGTATGCTTAATTAGCATATCAGTCATACGGCTAGATAAAAAGATGATGATAGAAATGAAACATAGGACACCCATATCTTTATTTTTGAAATTTCAACACGCTGTAAGTAGATTCCCTATCGCCCTCGCAGGCATTCACTGTAGGGAATGACGGGGGTTGGTATTATATTCTCTATTTAAAATAGATGGGTATTTATACGGCATAATAAATATTGACGGTTATTATTAACCGTCACATCTAATAAATTTTATGGCTGTCCCATCTTTCATCTTTTTAAGCACACACCATTGATTTCAGGTGCAAGGTGTTGAGAAATAGCCTTGGGTCGGCAATCTTATTTAATATTGATTGGGGCGGTAAACAATCATCATCAACGTAATCGACATAATCAGCCGCTGAGTCAAAGATCAAAATATCCAATGCTAAACGATCTAAGCCGTATAAACCGCGGTGGATCATATCAGCAGAAAACACCAATAAGTCACCCGCTGCTAACCCAATTTGTTTACCGCCAGAGATGCTGTCATTGCTGACTTTACCATTTTCTTCTTGGCGAACATTGTGCTCTTCTTCGTTGTCCCATCGCTTGTGCGTACCGGGGATGATTTCCATGCCAAGTTCATCAAATAAAGGCACTCGAAGATGTAACACTTGCGTTTCTAATATGACTTTCATTTGGTCTTCAAGATCATAGTCATATTGACAGTCACGATGCCAAAAGTCTTTTTGTTGCAGATTTACGGGGTTGAAGAACAATTGTGTATTCATAAATGCAGGATTTTCAAGTATCACTGCATCAACAACGTCCATGATCTTTTTGGAGCTGATAAAGTCAAAAAGTACCGTTCTATCATCGATGGGTAGATATTCGCTGCCCGTAATTAAAGACGAGTTAAACGCTTCTTCATGATAAAACTCTGTGTTGTCTGCTTTCCACAATTCATGGAACTTTAGCACCACTTTTCTAAGCAATGAAATCTGAGCTTCATCGAAATAATTTCTAATCACAAAGTAACCATGTTCATCATAATGGTTACTTAATTGCTGGCTGTTTTCTATCACTGACTACCTTCACACTCTCGGTACCGTTTACTGACGACGGTATTCTTGGGCGCATAATGCCAGACTGATGGTATTCAACCAAGTAATAAAATCATCATTAAAAAATACAGGACACCCATATCTTTATTCTTTAAGATTTCCACACACAGTGAGTAGATTCCCTATCGCCCTCGCAGGCATTCACAGCAAATAATAACGGACTTATTACCCGTCATATTTAGCGTAATTTTATGGGTGTCCTATCTTTTGTTGTTTGTATCTTTTGTTAAAAATTAAAGATGTAACCACGATCTTCTAAACGCTTTTTGCTTTTTGCTAAACGAGGCCAAAGCGCATATTGTTCAACACCAAATGGGTTTTCACTCTTATCGTCATTATCAACGAATTCCTGAACGTTCAGGATATACACGCGAGTCTGTTTGATAAACATCGATGATTTAGTCGCTAATGAGCCTTCTGACTCTGGACGTGAAATAATTTCTGGCTTTAGTGTGTAAAAATCCGTTGGGTTGTTCATGATCTTATAAACCTATTGTTATGGATAGCGTGCTATTTCAATTTACCTATAATGCGAAATATATCACGTCAGTATGAGAACCCACTGACAATATTGATATATCGTAAAAATAGCGTTATCAGTGAGAAAAACAGGTGCTATATCGCGGTTAATCTAAGCATTGTTTAGCTTTCGTTACTATACTTTATAAACATAACAGCAAACGGCCACCTAAAGAGGTAGCCGTTCGTTAGTGTCATCTAATAAATAACAGATAAATTAACACATCTAATTATTTTAGATTCTGTTCAATCAACACTTTTGTATTATCTAACCACTCATAGCGTCGACGATACATTGCACGTTTAGGGCGTGAAATATCTTCAGGATTACGGCGAATATCTTCAAGCGTTAATTGATATAAATGCTCATCAAACTCAGTTGCACCTAATGCTAACCAATGCTTATCGTAATCCATCTTGATTTTACCAGTAGCGTAACGCTTTGCTGAATAAGTATGGGCACTATTCTTTATAGCAAGCAGTGTGTCTACCTGCCAAGCATTAGCGAGCAGTGTGACCATTTTAATCATTAAATCTTTTGGACGTTGTCCGAATAATGCTTTAGTCAGTAATTTTATTTTTTGGTTATTTTCAGGGCTACTCGCAGGGCCTTGTAAACCACCAATCACTAATTGACGCTTCCCTTTTACTTCTCGAATCGCAAATGTCAGGGTATAAAAGTTTTCATCCGCATCATTAAAGAGCGTTAAACTCATATCACCCTCTTTTTGATAACGAGCATAGAATGTCAATTTAAAACAATAATCGACATCATCAACAGTAAAATTACACAGTGTTAATCCATAACGATCTTTATAAATAGCGTCACGAATATGTGCTGATAATTGAGAGACAAACTTAAAATGCTCTACAACAAATTTTGCCCGTTCAGTCGCATTTGTTCCATAAATCACATAGGGACGAAATGGTTTTTCTAAAAAACGAGGGTTACGTTGACATAAAGTATCTAGCAAAGAAGGATCAATTTCAGAAGTGATATGCTGGAAAGCTTTATGATAGAACATTGCGCGAAGAATAAATTTCACTCTATAACGCCATAATGGTGAGTATTTTTTAGCTTGGCTATCTGGATAAATAATTTTTGCGTGGTTACTAAGAGATATATTTGACTTTATCACGCCGTTAATTCTTATGTGGCATATTGAATATGCTATTATCAATTAGTAATATTTTTTATCAACACATTTATTCTTTACGACGATTGCACGATTAATCTGCACGCAAAACGCTCGACATTACAACAATAAGAGTAATTGATTTTATATAATTTGCTATTTATATGCTAAAAATCGATATAATCAAGTCACTACACCTGTAATTGGCATGATTAATTCACTATTGCCATGGTATAATGACAAAATAATGTTTTTATTTTTGGTTATTTATATGGCTGAGCAACTTCATTTCCCAAAACTACATCGCTTAATTCACTGGCTATTAGCATTTTCTATTCTTTTTATTTTATTAACTATTTTTTTACGTTCGACGTGGATGGATAAAACACATATAGCTGCTATTATCCAATCTGGATTTAACAGTGACAGTCTTTTCATTACACAACAACAAGCAATTACAATAGCTAAATCAATCCGTAATGAAATGTTCCAATGGCACTATATTGTAGGTTATTTCATCGGTGTACTCGTATTTCTACGCGTATATTATTCTAAAAAAGTGGGGATTTTTATGCCTAACCCATTTAAAAAGAATAGCTTACATGACCGTCTTCAAGGATTATTATATATAGCATTTTATTTATTCTTAGCGAGTGTCGTAATAACAGGATTAGTTATTCACTTCTTAGGTCACGACTTTATTTTATACGCACAATGCAAAACATTTCATAAACTATCATGGTGGGGTATTTTAGGCTTTATGCTAATCCATATTGGTGGCGTTATTTTTGCTAATGGTCGTGATAATAAAGATACAATTACAAAAATGATTAATGGCTAAAACATATTAAAAAATACAACTAAATAATAACAATAAAAAGCTGAGTTATTTAAATACTCAGCTTTTTATTTTTAGTCATAAATAACCATGCTAACTTATTTGTTATTCTTAGGCGTACCAACAACAAGTCCAAGAATAATACCGTAAACCATATGTCCCATTAAAGCGACCATTGACATTGGCATGCTGTGGAAGAATATACCTTTACCAGCCATTGGCATTACAACTAACATCGCACCAAGGTAAATTGGAATTAAGAATAATAGACCACGTAACCAACCAGAACCGGGTAAACGACTATAACCAATTAATAGATAACCAATTGGGAATACAATCGTACCTACCATGAAGTGCATCATCAGGCCAACAGTGTCAGAGGTTCCTAACATATGAGCAATAATCGCGGCAACATTCATTGAATGCCCAATAAGATGCGGCGCAATAAATTTACCCATTAAAGTAAATGCTAATGTACCTAAAAAACCACCAATCAGTGCTTTTACGATATTACTTATACTTACGTTGTCTTTAAACATACTGTGACCTAAAGAAGTTATTGAATATTTTTCTAGAATAGACATTCCCCTTACTAGAAGGTCAACAAAATTATGCGTTTAAAAGAATAAAAATGTCATTACGCATCTCAATCCCGCAATAATAAACATGAGAAAATCAATATTCTTACCCTCAGAGAGAATAAACAATGAAATGTTCTGTCTTTATCATTGCCAGTGTTGACGGATTTATTGCAAGAAAAGAAGGTTCAATTGATTGGCGACAAACAGCGGGTAATTTAACGACTCAAGTTAGACCAACTTCACCCATTTAATGTAATTGTAGTAAATATTTCATTGCCTGTTTCACAAAACATCACATTTTCTAACGGCTTTTTCATGTTTATAGTGTAACTATGCACTGTCTTTTTTTTATGGTGTCTATCTATAGTGATAATTGAATTTTTAAGAAACCCTAAAAATACGGGTTCTGTTATATCAAGCAGTCAATTTTTAGTTCAAGAGATGATTTCACATATATCGCCAGAAAATACTATTATTGAATTAGGTGCAGGCTCCGGTGTGATCACTCGTAAACTTGCTGAAATTCAATCTATTGATACTATTTACACTTATGAAAATAACCCTATTTTTCATAAGTCACTAATAAAAATAGATAAGACTATTTGTGTCTCGGATCTTTTTACTATGAAAGACAGGCATCAACACCAAAAAGTGAAAACGATTATTTCAAGCATCCCTTTTGTCAATTTTTCAACGGAGACAAAAGCAAAGGCGCTAAATGATATAAGTACCGTTTTAGAGCATGGTGGCAAACTGATTCAATATACTTATTTAAATCGTTGTCCATTTGGTGCAGATAATCTTCGCGAAAATAAGCTGATGCAAACCAACATGAAAAAGGTATGGCTTAATTTCCCCCCTGCTACGGTTTTTGTTTACGAAAAAAACAATAATTTGTAATATCCCACCCTATAAATTTAAAGGCTATCAATCATAGATAGCCTTTATTTAAAAATGTCTTACACCGTTTTTATCTTATTATTTATGTGCGTAATCGATAATTGTCTTTCGATATAAATCTAATAGTTGTGCAGCATCAACACTGATACCCACGGCTTGGGCTGGCATTGATGACCATTCATCAGTTTGATAACGTCTTTGATCTAGTTTCTGAAGTGTCATACCGCTTGCTGGTCCGTCACAAACAACACGCACAGGCCCTTTTCTTGTCGTAAATAACGCAGGATTAATCACATAAGCAATCGCAGATGGATCGTGTACATGACAGCCATTAAGCCCCACTTTCTCTGAATAGAAACGTAAGTAATAACGGCTGATATCAAAAATAAACTCACCCACATCAGCAGCATCATTGCGTAATTGTTCTAGATAATGCGCACTAAAGAAGCTTTCCTCTGTCACATCAAGCCCAATAATAGTAATTGGCCAAGGTGCACAAAACACAATATCAGCAGCATGAGGATCGTCATGAATATTCGCTTCGGCATAAGGTGTGACATTACCGCGATGATCATTCTCGCCAAATGCGCCCCCCATAATTACAACTTGAGCCACTAATTGTGCGATTTCTGGTGCTGCTTGTAAGGCTAAAGCAAAGTTTGTTAATGGACCAACAGCCACCAGCGTAATTTCGTGAGGATAAGCTTTTACAGTATCAATAATATATTGATACGCTGGTCGTGGATCTGGGTGGCCAACAAAATCATCAGGCACATGAAAGTCACCTAAACCTGTGACGCCATGAACAACTTCAGTAGGGCCAACAGGATCACGAACTAACGGTTGACTCGCACCCTGAGCAATATCTGCCGTCATCTTAAATCGTTGTTTAAGATACAACGCATTACGGGTACCATTCTCAATAGTCGCATTACCGAAAACAGTCGTAAGTGCCATTAATTCTATATCAGGATGTGCTTCAGCAAATAAAATTGCCATTGCATCATCAATACCAGGATCAGTGTCTAATATAATTTTCTTTGCCATGATTTATTCTATCCGCTCTTTTTTATTAACCACTACAGATTGATGCGATAGGATAAATGACTACCAATATTGTTACTGTGATAGTTGTAGATAAATAACTATGGCTTTCTTTTTTAACAACAGTTGGTTATATTTCGATAATAACAGAAATAAATACCATAATAAAAGGTTAGCTTTACTATGACGTGTCATCAAATAGATATTAATCAAATTGCCAAATCCCTTAAAGAATTAGGCCATCCAACCCGTTTAGCTATTTTTAAACGCGTCATTAAAGCAGGCTACCAAGGTATTGCGGTCGGGGATATTCAACAACAACTGGCTATTCCAGGCTCAACCCTTTCCCACCATATTTCTAGCCTTGCTTCGGCGGGATTACTCACTCAACGTCGTGAAGGACGTACACTCTTTTGTGTCGCACACTATGATGCGTTAACCAGTGTCATCAGTTTTTTACAAGATGAATGTTGTATTGATGAACAACGGTAGTAAATAAAAGCTTAATTTTCAACATTTTAATTATTTTACACTTTCCTTAATAGATATATTTCCATAATTATAGAAATATATTTTTGACAACACTCTCGTTTACCTTTATATTTCGATAATACTAGAAATATAAAGAATAAATATGTTTACAATAACATCCGAAATGATAACCAATACCTTACAAATGTTTGGTTTTCTTGCCGTTGAACTTACCGTACTGTTTCTTGCGATTAGTTACCTAGTCGGCATATTACAGGTTTATATTCCACCCGCTAAAATTCAAGCCATTCTTAGCGGTAAAAATGGTAAAGGTTATTTCATTGCAGGCTTACTTGGCGCTATTACTCCTTTTTGTTCATGTTCAACCATTCCATTTTTAAAAGGATTACTACGAGCAAAAGCAGGATTTGGCACCATGATGGTGTTTTTGTTTGCCAGCCCACTGCTTAATCCCATCATTATTGGTTTATTTGCGGTAACGTTTGGTATAAAAGTCACCGTATTTTATTTTGTAATCGCGATGGGTGTATCCATTATTGCAGGGTATTTACTGGAAAAATTAGGTTTTGAAAAATACATCAAAGCAGAAGCCTATAGTGATCCTAAACCATCATGTTGTGGATCAAGCTGTAATTCGACACCAAAACCAATCAATAAATGGCTTCAAATTTGGCAAACAACATGGGTTGATTTTAAAAAAGTATTACCCTATTTAATTGGTGGTATTGCATTAGGTTCAATGATTTATGGCTTTATGCCAACAGAATTTGTAGCTAAAGTTGCCAGTGAAAATAATCCCTTTGCGATCCCTATTGCAGCCATCATTGGTATTCCACTTTATATTCGTGCAGAAGCCGTTATTCCATTAAGTGCTGCATTAGCCGCAAAAGGCATGGGATTAGGCGCGGTAATGGCTTTGATCATTGGTAGTGCGGGCGCAAGTTTAACCGAGGTGATCTTACTTAAATCAATTTTTAAGAATCAAATGATTATCGCATTCTTAGTGGTAATTCTTGGCATGGCTATCGGTGCCGGATATCTGTATCAATTTATATTTTAACTTACACAATAAATAAAAATCCCTCAGCGTAAATAGCTGAGGGATTTAATTAATGTTCATATTGTATTAACGGTAACTATATTGACCGAAATTACTTGAGAATGTCCAATGGTTACCATTTGACCATTGAATGCCAACAACTTGAGTACATTGCCCACCAGCATTTACAAAACCAGCGCCATAAAAACCACTGCGAGCTACGCTACATAAATTAGCATCACTGCCTTCAACCGCTTTTACTCGTTAACCAACTTGTTTGGGATTATTTAAAGACATCCACTCAAATTGATTAACAACTGATAATAACGGTTGCTCACCTTGAATGTCTTTAACTCAATATCACGCCTACACTTAACAATACCATTGCCGTTAGGAATCCTAACAGTGGTCCAATAAAGCGTAACCATGTTGAGTAACCAATACGCCCAATCGCCAAGCCCCCCATTACAACACCCGATGTTGGCGTTACTAAATTAGGCAAACCAGAAGCAGATTGAAAAGCCGTGACAACCAACTCGCGACCAACCCCTGCAAAATCAGCCAATGGCGCTAAAATTGGCATCGATAATACAGCTAATCCTGAAGATGACGGCACCACTAAACACAAGACAGCTTCAATCCAGTAAATAGCGTTAATAAATAAGATTTGAGGCAAACCAACTAATAATCCTTCCGCGAAATTTAAAATAGTATGAGTGATATTACCGTCGTCCATCACCACCACTAACCCACGAGCAATAGCAATAATTAACGCGACACCTAATAAATCTCGCGCACCATTAATAAAGCTATCGGTGATTTCAACTTCAGATAATTTACCCACTAAACCTGCAACAATACTTGAACCAATAAATAATGCAGAAAGCTCAGCCATCCACCAGCCTTGGGATGCAACACCCCACATCATAATCGCAAAGGTTAATCCAAAAATAGTTAATACAATTTTACGGGTTAAGGTGAGTTCTGGTGCGCTTTCACCACGACCATGTAAAAAGTATTCTCTATTCGCTTCACCTTGCTCTGCAACTAAAGATTGCGATGGATCGCGTTTTACTTTATCAGCATAACGCATCACATAAATCACACATGCAAGCCAGCCAATAATGAGAATAGCCAGTCGTAGCCAGATACCATCAACAAAGTTAATTTCAGTAGCATTAGAGGCAATCACCGTAGCAAAAGGGTTAATGGTAGAGCCTAAACACCCAATTCCGGCACCCACCATAATAATCGCAACCCCCACAATGGAATCATAACCCGCAGCAATCATCACGGGAATCAGTAAGGCATAAAATGGAATTGTCTCTTCCGCCATACCATATACAGTGCCACCTAGCGCAAATAACCCCATTAAAATAGGGATCATCCAACGCTCTTTGCCCCCTAAGCGTGCCATGGTTTTCGCAATACCCGCATCAATTGCACCCGTTTGAGTAACCACAGCAAGATAACCGCCAATCACAAGTACAAATAAAGCGACATCAACCGCTCGCGCCATATAATTGGCCGGATCATAAAACCCTTGAATCGGTGCCATTAATATATCAAGAAAGCCTTGAGGATTTGCGTCAACGGTTTGGTAAGAACCAACCAACGGCACCATCTTACCCAAGGTTTCATTATTCACCATTTGATACTGACCCGCAGGGATCAACCATGTTAATGCAGCCATTAAGACGGTAAGTAACATTAAAATTGTGTAGGCTGAAGGAAATTTAAGCGTTTTCATACAGATATCCTTAAATTATTGGGACGCTATTCCCAGCGTCCCATTTAGAGATGGTTAGGCCATCTTCTTGTTATGCAACGAAAGCCATCATGTCAGCAGTTAGCATTCCATCGAGCCCCATTTGCTTTAATGTACGACCATCTTTAAAATAATCAGCATTGTTATAGGCATTATCAATATGTAAACAAGCGGTAATAATCGGTGTTTCAACGCCTGTTAATTGCGCAAATTCATAACATGGAACCAATAAGTAAGCGGCATCTTCAGTGATATAACGGTTACTTGAAGAATTAGGTGCACTGTTTAACTTACCATGCGTTTCTGAGGTACGATTAACGTCGTAAACTGTTTTACACTCCATGTCATATAGCGCATTCATCGCCTCTAATTCAGTCTTTAAATTCAAGCCCAATGCTTGACCAATGGCTAATCGCTCAGCTTCCATTACCGCGGCAGCGCGCGCCGTAGATACTGAACAGCAGTCTTTGTAATAGTTAAATTGGCCGTCAAAGTTTTCCAGTAGCCCCATACTTAAAGTAGTAAGCAATGGATGGCCGCCAAAGTTAATATTTTCTAATCCCGCCATAATTACATTGTCTAAAGCTGTTAATGGTAATGGCATCAATGGTTGTAAACGAGTAATTGCAGCTTGTGTGCGACAGCCCGGAAAAGCCGCAACAGGAAGGTGCGTTTTCATACCTAAAATAGCCAACTCAGCAGGACCAACAATACGTGTCGCCCATGGAATAGAAATCGCATCAACGAAGGTAATGTCGACATCTTGATAGCCTTCATCACACTTAATTTTATTTAACACCAATGATCCATAATTACCCGGCATTAACATGATTAACTGTCCGCTTTTTAAATGCGGTAACATTGAGCGAAACAAAGGTTCTTGAGCAAAAGAAGGCACAGGTAAAATCAATATATCAGCGTAATCAACTGCTTTTTTTAAGTCACGAGTGATCGTATCAATAGCTTGAAAGCCTGCAAAAGATAATTCAACGTCATTACAAGAGGCTAATGCCGTGATCCCACCTTGTGCTTCTATGTCTGCGAGTGGTTGATCAAATCCTTTTGCGCCATATAAACACACCTCTGCACCTTGTAATGTCAGATGATATGCTGCTGTCAGCCCTGCGTTACCTGATCCAATAATAGAAACACGCGTTGTCATAATTATTCCTTAAGATGATGTTATAAGACAAAATCACATTAAGAAAAATGGCGAACAAAAAATAATACTATAACCTAAACAGGCTATGTCTTTAGGTTATAACCTAACCAGAAAAACAATATAAATATATTAAATACAAAAAGTTACACTAACGGCCATCAAAATCATGATCATCACTGTAATGTGATCTGTTCCTCTTTAGCATTATAACAAGCTATGCATAGGCCCTATTTTTAGATAAATATCCATCTTATCGGCGGTTAACATAAACTGTTCAATAAACCGTTCAGCATGACGGTGGATCGGTCTTAACCCTGGATACAAAATAGTAAACTCAAACGGTAAATTAAAGGCTAATGGACGCATCACGACATCACGTCTTTCATTGGCTAAATATGCAGTAAATGGATCAGTAATGGCGATCCCCACCCCTTCAGCCACTAGAGCAGCAGCAGTACTGGCTAATGAGACCTCAATTTGTTTATTCATCTTAATGTCGTGACGGCGTAATAAATTATCAATACAGCGCTGAATCATGTCTTTTTCATGCCGTATCACACATTCATTACTGAGATCTGTCACTGAGATTATTGTCTTACATGCTAATGGTGAAGATGCAGGAATTAATGCAACACACTCACATGTCACCGTCTGGCTATTGACCCCTGCAATATTTTCAGTCGTAAATGCAAACCCAATATCTGTCGTTTGTGCTTGAATTTGGCGCACAACATCTTCAGAACGAAAAGTCTTTAGACCAATTTTAGTTTGACAATTATGTTGTAAAAAATTGGCTAATATACGAGGTAAAAAAGCATGAGAAAGAACAGGCATAGCCGCAATTGTTAATGATCCTAAATGATGAGTTCGAATTGCTTCAGCTGCGCTATCTAACCCATTCACAGCATCCAAAACTTTGGCGACCTCTAAATAAAAAGCTTGACCTTCCTCACTTAATATCAGTCGACTACGTTGACGAATAAACAACTTAAATTTTAATTGTTCTTCTAAACTGGATAATAAACGGCTTACCGCCGGTTGACTAATATTCAATAACTCTGCCGCTGCAGTAACAGTTTGACATTCAACAACAGCACGAAAAGCATGTAGATAAGATAACTTCATAAGCATTGAAACACATATAAATAACAGTACATCATAATAAACATTATTGTTAATAAAAACATTGAGGTGTAAAGCAAACTGGCGATTCAAATCGTGACTAGTATAAAAAACGCAATTCGATTACACTCTATCCACGTAAATTAGTGCTTATTTTGTTATTTTAAAAGGAATCATTCATGGGATTTTTTAATGCTATCTTAGGTAACGCTGGCGAGATGGATCTTGCAGATGCAACTGAAGAATTATCAACGATTCTTGGTCAAGGTGAGCACATCGAATTAGCTTATAAACTTGTTCGAGATATGATTATTTTAACCGATCGTCGTTTAATTTTGATTGATAAACAAGGTATGACAGGAAGAAAAGTGGAATACCGCTCAATACCTTATAAATCAATTACTATGTACACAGTTGAGACAACAGGTCATTTTGATTTAGATGCAGAATTAAAACTGTGGATTTCAGGCCAACATGAGCCAATGACACTTGAATTTAACGGTTCAACCAATGTTTATGCCTTACAAGGTCTATTAGCCGCTAAAATTGCAGGTAAATAAACCTTTCTTGGGGATAAAAACAAAGGGCGCAATATCATATGCGCCCTTCTGTTATGACTGATATATTTACTATAACATTACTAAGCAACCGTCATTAATGCAGTCGCTAAAGCATCTATTTGTTGTTCTTGTAGCCCTGCAACATTAATACGACCATCACCCACCGCATAAATAGCAAATTCATCACGTAAACGCATAATTTTCTCAGGCGATAAACCTGTCATAGAAAACATACCTTTATGATCAGCAATAAAACTAAATTGATCGCAACCCTTAGCCGCTAAGGTGTTCACTAAACTCTGACGTAATCCAATAATACGTTGTTGCATCATAACCAATTCTTGTTTCCACACCGCCGTTAACACGCTATCTGTTAATATATCAGCCACTAATGCTGCACCGTGATCAGGTGGCATGGTGTAACTCGCTCGTGCTAGCGTTAAAATCCGACCTTTGGCTTTTTGCGCATTTGGCAACGTATCACCCACCAACAATGCGGCACCAGTACGCTCTCGATATAATCCAAAGTTCTTAGAGCACGAAGTGGCGATCATCATTTCTTCAATGTTATCAGCCATGAACTTCAAGCCCGCGCCATCTTGCTCAAGCCCATCACCAAAACCAATATATGCCATATCAACAAACGGCATAAAGCCATTCTTATTTGCTAATGCGGTGATCGCTTGCCACGCTTCAAAACTAATATCAGCACCCGTCGGGTTATGACAACAACCATGCAGTAATACCACATCATTAACCCCTGCTTGTACTAAAGCTGATAACATTGCATCGGTATTTACTTGTTTCGTATCACGATCAAAATAAGGATAATATTTAACCTTTAATCCTGCCGCTTCCATTACAGGTCGATGGTTAACATAACTTAAATCAGTTAACCACACGGTAGTATTTGCATTAGCAACATGCATCAGATCAGCCAGCATACGTAATGCGCCACTACCACCAGGGGTTTGAACCCCCGCAGCACGGCTATGAGCAGAAGTATCCGCTAATAACAGATCAATCATGCATTGATTAAAAACTTCACTCCCCGCAAGACCAACATAAGATTTTGTCGTCTGAGTTTGAAGTAAGCGGTGTTCTGCTTGAGAAATTGCGGCCATAATCGGTGTTTGACCGTGATTATTGCGGTAAACACCAATACCAAGATCCATCTTATGATCACGCTGATCGGTATTATAAATTAACGATAATGACAATATTGGATCAGGTTGTGCAGGAGAAAGTTGTGAAAACATTAAGCAAATTCCGTTTATAAAGGCATGAATTTAAATTAGCACTTCAACTTCATGGCGTCATTAGAAAAATAGCATCACATTCTAATGAAATTTTATGGGTGTCCTATGTTTACTCTATAAAGCGTAATGGTTTTAGAAATATCCAGTAACAAATTCAACAAACCATTAGTTACACTTTATTGTTAATATAAATGCAACAAGTATCTTAAAGTAAGGCAGATCTACTACTGGTGTATTCGTATTAGATGACTCATTAAAAACAGCATTAGATCAATATGGAATAGTTATTTAAAGCACAAAAAATAGAGCCTTCACATGAAAAATAAAAAAATTAAATTATTAATGTTAGTTTCATTATTTACTTTGTTCGGATGTGAAAAATCATCATCTAATATTGAATATAGATCACCATCTTCTGGTGATAAAGGTAGTTATTCCATTATTAAACATGAAAGCTTAGATGATAGTAAATATTCACTCCTAACGAATAGAATAGGTAAAAATGATAAATATACGGACTTTACTAAAATAACAATTGATTGTTCAAACCATAAATATTTGGTCACAGCTATTGGATATGAAGATGGTGCAGAAGACACACCAAATAAAGAATTAATTTCCGTACCAAAATCAAGTCAAAAATGGACAGAACTTATTAATGGTTCAAGTAAATCAGATTTGGTTAATTTTGTTTGCAAACATATAGCTAAATAAAAACTTAGTCTATGTTATTTTTAAATCATCAAATAAATTTAAAAAAATATGCGATAAAATTGACTACATAAACCATCAATAGTAGTAAGCCTGTATCCTTATGTATAAAGGCTATTGATAATTAAAGAACCTAGCTATAGCTGAGTTCTTTTTTATTTTGTACGTAAAGCAAACAAAACATCCTGAAGTGGGCGACATTATTCTCCGATTAAAATGTCTATTTTAAGGTAGTTCATTATGGTGAAAATAGCTGAAAATTCAGGTATTTTGTCTTTCTAGTAAATATAAATAAGAAAAATAAATGGACATTATCCCTGTATATAAACTGATGAGTGGTGAAAATTATCATGTTGATGGATTACGTAAGAATACCATTTGGTTTTCAAATGTTGAACAACTCAATGACCCTTATGAAGGAAGGATATATTTCGAGCAAGAGGAAGTATCTATTGCCAATATGAAGTCAGCTTTAACGTAAATTTTTTATCTCAATAATAATGACTTAAAGAAATCTCGTCGAGAAGTTGAAGATCGTTTTAAAAAAATGGGGAAAACTATATTCACTAAGCATATACATAAAAATGTATCTCGCCATTTTCATGAATTTCTAAAAACGCATCATAAAGAAAGACATGTTCTTTCCTTGTCAAAAGCTAATTTATCATTAAAAGAAAACCTCTTTCCTGAGCCTCTGAGTTTAATGATGATGTGGGCGCATTATGCTAACGGTTTTAGAGGGTTCTGCATTGAATATGATTACTCTAAGCTAATTAAAAGTATAAATGAAATCAACGATATAAGATTGGATGCGAGAGAAGTTGAATATGTAAAAAGTAACCTCCCTATAATTAAGTCAAGTACGGTAATAGATGACATAATTTATAAGAATAATAAAACTTCAAAAGAAATCATCAAAGCTTTATGCTACTAAGCATAAAGCTTATCGCTTCCAAAGACATGACACTGTCGTGACTCGATGAGGCCATGACCTTTTTCAAAAGTAATGTTATTGGCTACACTTGCTCGCTCAGCTGCAAATGCTTTTTCTACCGCTATTCGAAGTTTTCCCTGATTACTTTTGACAGCAAGCAAGTAACCAGCACCTTTATCAACAATAGCTTTAGCTATCTTAGTTTGACAAGCCATTGCGTCAATAGTCACCAATGCTCCCTTTATGTCGAGCATTTTTATAAGTTCCGGGATTGCGGTAATTTCATTGCTTTTTTGTTCCGTTTTTAACTGCCCTAACACTAACTTATTGGATGATGCATAGGCGCTGGATGGTGCTAGCTCTATCTTCACGGTTATAGGAGCCACGAAGTGTTTTGCCATCAATAGCAACTACTTGACCCTCGGTCAATGTATGGACTGATGATATCCAGTTAATAAAGCATTATTGAAACTGCTTAGGTTCAATGGTAGAGATGATATGTGCGATAGTGTCATCAGCTGGAATATCATTTAAAAACATATTATTGCGAGAAAACCAGTCATGATGACCAAGAATATATTCACGAATATTAAACCATCCCTTAGCTCCAGCAATCACCGCATATAATGAACTAAACAATACTTCAAAAAGGCAATAAGTTACTTTTGCACCTTGGCGTTGGTCAGTGATACTCTCAAAATGTTCTTTAAAATGGTCAATGTACATGATGGTCTCCCCCAAAAAGGGAGTATATGATCACAACTAGATGTGATCGTCAAATCAATCATTAAATTGATTATAAAACGTTCACGATCTCACCCTGCCAAAAGAATGCTATATCAATTATGCAGAAGCAGAACAAGATACACTCAAATATAATTGCAGCATTACAATACCAAGCGGAGCCATAGTTATAACAACTATTTATCGCCAGTGATGATGGAAGCAGCCGCTTAATTTAAACACCTATAAAGGTGTACAGTTTTACTTGACCACACAAGGTAAAAAAAAAGCAAGTGAAGGCGTGGTGCCGAAGGCAAAACACCCTTCGTATCAGCGATCTCTTTGAATGAAAACTGTCATCCTATTTATATGCAGCTAAGTATTGTTTCTTGTTTTAAAAAACAAGAAATTACAGATTGGGCTAAAAAACACTTAAAAGAAAAAACATTAGTTATATCAGATGGTTTACCCTGCTTTAATGGCCTGGTAGCAGCAGATATTATTCATGGTTCCTTATCAAAAAATGGTAGGAACTTCATCAATATGAAGCTGCATTTCATTGGGTCGATACCATGATTGGTAACATTAAAAATTCAATAACAGGGACGTATCACGCGATTAGAAAAAAACATATTCCTCGTTATTTTGGTGAATTCTGTTTTCGATTTAATTATCGCTTCCGAGTTGAAGATATATTCAATACGCTGATTAAATGTGTTGCAAAATCACCACCGATGCCAGAGAAGTTATTAACCTTAGCTGAAGCTCGGTGGTAATCAGGAAAGGTTTTATGTTTATACGCTAACTTGATTATTATAACTTAATCAATGAGTAACCATGATTACCAAAGCGTTTTATCATTCGGTAAATGCAGTAACGCTTTTAACGATGGTGCTGCTTCAAGTAAAGAATATAAACGTTCACTGTGTTCTTCTAATAACTGACACGCTAATTCAGCATTACGTGCTAACACTGCTTTCATTAGTGCTTCATGCTCTCCGTTATCATGATACTGCTTTTCTGGCGATAAACGGGCATTCAATAAGAAATGGCGATAGCGTTCTTGCTGATCATAAATATGTGAAATCATGCTACGAATAAATTCAGAGCCTTCGCATGAAATTAACGATAAATGAAATTCTTTATGACGCAATTCCCATTCATCATAATCAAATAAAGCAGATTCTGGATTTAAACGATTAAGCTTATGAAAAGCAGTTAGAATCTGTAATTCCCAAGCTTCATCACCTTTTTTAATCGCATCTTGCAGCGCCACATGCCCTAATGCTAACCGCGTTTTTAAAATTCCCCGCAATTCATCGAGAGATACATTCGCTACCCAGAACCCTTTTTGTGGTTTCATGGTAACGTATTTTTGCCACGATAATTGCACCATCGCTTCTCGTAAAGGCGTACCGCCAACTTGGTAGCGTTCTTTTAACTCACTTAAAATAAGTTTCTGCCCAGCTTCGAATTCACCGCATAAAATATCATGCCGAATTTGGTACATTACTCTATCACTTATGGTTGCAAAGTCGTTTTTGTTCATATCAACTATCTAATCTTCATTACGTACAATAAAATACAAAACACAGCTTCAATAAAAGCCAATCACTTCTCATTATCGAATGATAATGACCTCTACATATCAAGAAAAGATATGTAATTACTAACTACTTCACCATTAGTTTAATACATTTTAAATGCATAACTAATCATTTAAAAATCAAATCATCCATTTGGTCGTACATTAATGTACCACTCAATATAGATAGTCAATTATCTACAACACTCAGCCTTTTAGACCAACAATGATAGTTTCTGATGTGGAAATCATAGCAAGCCTTTAAAATTAATGACTTAAACTATTCATTACAACATGTTGTAATACCATAGTGATATTTCAATATACTATATGTAGATTAAAATACTCTAAATATTATATTTATAACCATAATATTTAGAAATAGTAGCTTTCGTACTTTATCATGAGCAATATAGCGTTATTTATAACGTATAAAAAATATAATATTCAACATTGTTGTCTAACTATTACTTATAACTTACCGTATTTATTCTCTTTTTAGCATATTTATCATTAACATATTCAATTGACATAATCAACACAGTATATTTAGTCTCGCCATCATTTTGTGGGCATTAGTTCCGCTATTTAGATTGCATTATATTATTAATCAATATGAATATTTTCATAACAAAGCCTTTACAGTAATTCGGTCACACTCTGCTTAGATACTGGAGACTTATTTATGTCTTTCAATTACAATGCCTTATGTCATTAGTAATACCAATAGTCATTGGATTTCACTGTATATTTCATCTCCTGCTATTACGCTATTCATCGCTACTATTAGTGCATTTGTGGCGAGTGTTTTATTACTTCTAATTACCTGCATTAACGCATTAACGCATTAACGCATTAACGCATTAACGCATTAACGCATTAATATTATGCTCCTAATACCATAAAAGCATGTATAAATACACCTCGACAGTCACAACAACAAATGCTTAAAAATGCAAATTAAGCTATCACCATTTTGACAGTAAATTCACTTCACAAAGACAAGATCGATCATTATAATAAAATCGATTTTTATGGAAACACAGTTTAAATATCGATATTTTAGTTTAATTATTAGAGTATCGTTTTTTAAGTCTTTAGTACTTAACTGACAGATTTTGAGGTCTATAATGGCTAACTCCAATTCTTCACCCGCTAAAATTGGCGTATTTAGTTTCGTCATGATTACCGCTGCGGTTGTTATGAGTGTACGTACACTCCCAATGACAGCCCAGCCAGGAATGATGACGATATTCTTAACGCTAGCTGCAGCTATTTGTTTCATGATTCCAACGGCACTTGTTTCAGCAGAGCTTGCAACAGCTTGGCCTGAAGATGGTGGTATTTTCATCTGGGTTCGTGAAGCATTTGGCGAACGTATGGGTTTCATTGCGGTATGGATGCAGTGGATTCAAATGGTTTTCGGCATGACATCAATTTTGATGATTGTCGGTGCAATATTCGCTTATGCTTTTGATCCCGCATTAGCACAAAATAAGATGTACATTCTTGCCGTGATCTTAGTGGTTTATTGGGCATGTACGCTAGGTAATATGCGTGGTGTTAAAACACTAGGGTGGGTATCGACTCTTTGTGTAATCTTGGGTGTGTTCTTACCATTTTTTGTTCTTGTAGCATGTGCAATTGCCTATCTTGCAAGTGGCCACCCTATTGTTACTGACCTTTCATTCACTACAGCAAACCTTATTCCTGATTTTTCAGATAGAGGCACTTGGGCACTGTTCATCGGCTTCGTATTCGTCGTAATGGGTATGGAAGTATCAGCGTCTAACGTATCTCACGTTAAAAATGCTGAACGTAACTACCCAATCGCAGTATTCCTAGTAGCATTATTTGTTGTGATTGTTTCGGTTGTGGGTTCATTCGCAATCTTTATTGGTATTCCAACTAAACACATCTCAATGACCGCAGGTCTTATCCAAGCATTCCAAACATATTTCAATATGTTTGGTATAGGCTGGTTAACACCTATCATGGCAATCTGTATGGCAATTGGTCTTGCTGGTCAAGTTAACTCTTGGGTACTAGGTCCAGTTCGTGGTCTACAAGCAACAGCTAACGCTGGTGCACTACCTAAATTACTTCAAAAAACAAACAATGAAGGCGTGCCTGTTAACCTTATTTACCTACAAGCTATCCTAATTTCAATTGTTGGTGTATGTATCTGTGTCATGCCTAACGTGGATTCTTTCTACTTTATGCTTCTAGGTTTAACGTCTTTAGTTTATATCGTTGCTTACCTACTAATGTTCTCTGCCGCTATTTACTTACGTTATAAGCGTCCAGATATTAAGCGCAGCTTTACCGTTCCTGGTGGCAACATTGGTATGTGGATTTGTTCAGGCTTAGGTATCGCAACCTGTCTACTAGCTGGTTACTTTGGCTTCCAGCCACCATCAAGCTATGTTGGCACTTCTAAAGATTACTTTAACTTTCAGTTATTTGGCTTAATCGTCATGATTATTATTCCAATTATTGTATATGCATGGGGTAAACGATCAAACAAAGCAGAATCAGCAAAAGCAGCGGTTAAAGCACACTAATTAATATAAACCGCCTTAACGTTTATCGACGCTATCGCAGGAAATAATTAAAGAGAACAGCCGTAACCATTAAAACTTATCGGCAATGGTTGTCTCTCTTATCACAATCAATTTAGCGGTCTCAGACCAAAAATCATTAAATTAACTACTAAAACACAATATTCATTACGACTAATAAGCGGTCTTTTGAATTGCGTTTATTGATAAATAAATAGGTTTTATTATGAACGAAAAGATGAACGTGGATGCCCTATTTTTAGGTCCAAAATCAGAAAATCAAGTATTCTTCAAAGAAATGATGGATTATGCAATCAGTGAACATATGCACTGGCGTTCTGATTTCCATCCTGAAGATGCACCATTGATGACTCCTGTTACTCAACACCAACCTGATTTTCGCGATACGCTTTACCGTACAGAAGGCATTTTACAAGATTTATCTGCACGCCTTAAAACACAATCCGTGCCTTGGTTCTCTCCTCGTTACCTTGGCCATATGAATGCTGATACACTAATGGTATCAAACCTTGCATACGTGATGACCATGCTTTATAACCCAAATAATTGTGCACATGAGGCTTCTCCTGTGACAACAGAACTTGAGTTAGCTGCAGGTCATGACCTATGCCGTATGTTTGGCTACGATGTAAATAAATCTTGGGCACACATAACTTCAGGTGGTACGGTCGCTAACTATGAAGGTGTTTGGGTTGCTCGTAACCTTAAAACAATGCCTCTTGCTATTGCGGCTTGTGATAAATCAAAAGATCTTGTTGAAGGTATGACTGAGCATCAGTTACTTAACATGAAATCTAAAGATATTCTTGATTTAACGGATGAATTGAAAAAACGCGGTATTTTTGAAGAAGTTCGTGCACTAACAGCTCGTGGTATCGGTGTCGATGCAGGCAAGCTAGGTAAATTCCTCGTTCCTCGTTCTAAGCACTACTCTTGGATGAAAGCAATGGACGTACTTGGCCTAGGTCAAGAACATATTGTTCCATTAGATGTTGATGGTAACTACCGCACTGATGTTGAAAAAATGCGTGAAGTGACCTTTAAGCTCATGGAAGAAGGCACTCCGATCCTTGGTATGGTATCTGTTGTCGGTACAACAGAAGAAGGTTCTATTGATGCCGTTAATGAAGTGATGAAACTTCGTCAAGAATGTGAAGAAAAATACGGTGCATCTTTCTACGTTCATATTGATGCGGCATACGGCGGTTACGTACGTTCAATGTTCCTTGATGATAACAACCAATTTATGGAATATGATGCACTAATTGAACGTTATCGCAACGACGATATTATTCCTGAAGGCGTCGTATGGCCTAAACGTGCGGTATATGATGCGTTTGCTGCAATGTCAGAAGCTGACTCTATCACTGTCGATCCACATAAAGTTGGTTTCATTCAATATGCTGCAGGTGCTGTAGCAATGAAAGATAAACGTATTGTTGATTTAATCTCTTATCACGCGGCTTATGTTTTTGAAGAAGCAGACGATGATAACGAAGAAAACAAACAAGTTGTGCTAGGTTCTTCTATTATGGAAGGCTCAAAAGCAGGTGCAACGGCTGCTGCTGTTTGGGCTGCACACCGTCTTGTTCCACTAAACGTAAGTGGTTACGGTCATGTTATCGGCCGTGGTATTGTAACTGCTGACTGGTTTGCAAAAAAACTTGCAACAGCAGAACCTTTTGTTGTCGATGGTCGCCGCTTTGAGGTTCGCCCTCTTATGCACCCAGACTTCCATATGGTTGACTTTACTTTCAAAGAAATTGGTAATGACAGCTTAGAAGAACACAACAAACTCAACCAACGCATTTACGAACTATGCTCTTACGCAACAGGTCGTACCTACACTAAAGATTTCTTAACCTCTTCGACTTCTCTATCAGAAGAAGAATACGGTCAAACCCCACATATTTATGCAGAAAGCCGTGGCTTTAGTGAAAATGAGTGGAACACTGTAGGTTCTGTTTATATTCTTCGCTCAGCGGTAATGACTCACTTCCTACGTGATGAAATTCGTTTTAATAATTACTGGAATAACCTTCGTGATGTATTCACAAGTCTTCTAAGTGAAATTATTGATGAAGAAAACAAACAGAAATTAGCACATACAGCTGCTTAATAAGGAACCCAACGCCAGTCTTTATGACTGGCGTCTTTTATAATAATGAAATCAATCTACATTTATATTAATTATCGTCGGTTATTTATTATTGATCATTAATATTACCTAAAACCTAGATAACGATTCAGCTTATTTACAGGATAAACGTCATGAATATAAAATCTATTGGCGCGACACTGCTTATTTCCGGAACAATGCTTGGCGCAGGAATGCTTGCTTTACCCTTAATTTCTGCAGGGTTAGGCATTTATAACACCATTTTATTATTGGCTTTTTTATGGGTTACCATGACCTATACAGGGCTAATGTTATTAGAGATCTGTCTTAACTATCCAGAAGGAACTGGACTTGAAGCGATTGCCTATGATTTATTTGGGAAACCAGGGAAATGGGTTATTAATATATCGCTATTATTATTACTTTATGCATTATCTTGTGCTTATATTGCGGGTGCCTCTTCTATATATAAAAATGATTTCAATGATTATTTTAATATAACTCTACCCTCTCATACTATCGCAATTATATTTACTTTAATCATTGCAACTATTGTATTTATTAGTACTAAAGCGGTAGACATTGCTAATCGTGTATTATTCACCGGTAATATTGTTATTTTCTTTATTCTTGCCATTACTATAATTCCTTATATTCATGGTCATTTTTTAGTCAGTCACCACGATTCTGTTAAATATGCTTTTGCCGCTATTCCTGTATTTATTACTGCCTTTGGTTTTCATGGCAGCGTACCCAGCATGGTGAAATATATTGGTCGTGATAAGCCAAAAACATTACGTAATATTTTTATTGCGGGTGGTTTAATCCCATTGATTGTTTATATTATATGGGAAATCAGTATGCTAGGCTCATTGCCTCGATTTGGTAATCATAGTTTTCAATATGTTGCACAACACGGTTCAAGTGTTGGTGTAATGCTTCAACAAATGCAGAAATACATTCAAAATAACAACATTACTTACCTAATTAGTGCATTCTCATCCATCGCGATGTTCACTTCCTATCTATGTGTTTCATTAGGGTTATTTGATTCATTGGCAAGTACCTTCAAACGTGGTAATAATACAATAGACAGATTAATGACTGCTGTACTGTGCTACTTGCCACCCTTGGTTTTCACTATTGTGTATCCCAATGGCTTTGTCCCAGCTTTAGGTGCCGCAGCAATTTTCTTAACAATCCTAGCAATTCTTTTTCCTGTACTTGCCCTTAGAAAACTTCGTGGTAAACAACATCAAATTGAATATAATGTAGCAACGAATAATATAACGTTGTTTGTTGTAGGATTTATTGGTCTACAGGTCATAATAAACCAGATACTGACATTGAATAATGCCGTACCTATTTTTAATTAAACGTAAATAAAATGATTATTGGAGAATACATGAATCATTTGAATTTAATTCAGGAACTTAAAGATCGCGGTCTGATCGCTCAAATTACGGATGAAGAAGCTTTAAGCGAACGTTTAGCGAAAGGTCCGATTACATTATATTGCGGCTTTGATCCAACGGCAGATAGTTTACACCTAGGTCATTTAGTACCTCTACTTTGTCTTAAGCGCTTCCAAGAAGCAGGCCATAATCCAGTAGCTTTGGTTGGTGGTGCTACCGGTATGATTGGTGACCCAAGCTTTAAAGCGACTGAGCGTTCACTTAATACTTTAGATATTGTTGCTGATTGGGTAACTAAAATCCAACGTCAAGTTTCTCCTTTCTTAGATTTTGACAACGCAACTAATCCTGCTCGTATGGTAAACAACCATGACTGGTTCGGTAGTATGGATGTATTAACATTCTTACGTGATATTGGTAAACACTTCTCTGTTAACCAAATGATCAGCAAAGAGTCTGTTAAGCAACGTATTAACCGTGACGAAGTAGGTATCTCTTTTACTGAGTTCGCTTACAGCTTATTACAGTCTTATGACTTTGCAAGCATGAACAAAGAAATGGGCATGGAACTTCAAATTGGTGGTTCTGACCAATGGGGTAACATCACAGCAGGTATCGACCTAACTCGTCGTATGAACCAACAGCAAGTGTTCGGTATGACTGTACCGCTAATCACAAAATCTGATGGTACTAAATTTGGTAAAACTGAAGGCGGCGCTGTTTGGTTAGACCCAAGCAAAACGAGCCCATACAAGTTCTACCAATTCTGGATGAACACGGCTGATGCTGACGTATACCGTTTCCTACGTTTCTTTACTTTCCTTTCTGAAGAAGAAATTCAACAGATCGAAGAAGCTGATCGTAATAGCGGCAAAGCACCTCAAGCACAACGTATTCTTGCAGAAAAAGCAACGGCACTAGTACACGGTCAGGCACAATTAGAAGCAGCACAAAATATTACACGCTGCCTATTTGAAAATGACCTTGAGCATTTATCAGAGTCTGATTTTGCACAACTAGCACAAGATGGCATGCCAACAGCGGCTGCATCTAGTGAAGATGATCTTCAGCAAGTACTTGTTAACGCTGAACTTGCCACATCTCGTAGCCAAGCTAAAACTCACATCGAGTCAAATGCTATCATGGTTAATGGCGAAAAAGTAGGTGATACTTACTACGCATTCCAAGATACTGACAAGCTGTTTGGTCGTTATACACTTATCCGTCGTGGTAAGAAAAACTACAGCCTTATCGTTTGGGGTTAATCCTAAACTGATAACTGTTATCTAGCTTATAGATAGCACTAAAAACCACCGTTACTATAATAACGGTGGTTTTTTATTATCATCTTCCTCTCAAAGTCTCGCACTTCGTCCCTCTTATCTCAAAACCTTGTATCTCTTAACCTTATACCTCAACCTTCGAAAAATAAGACTCACCCTGCATAATTTGATATTTTTATTAATAAATCCTCATTTAATTTGATTTAGCCCCAAGCTCTACTCGCCTGTTTACGTTTACAGTCATAACATCCAATGACTACTTGAAATTAAAATTATGTCTACCATTAATCAACAACGCCTTATTAACCATTTCATTGAACTGATCAAAATCAACAGCGAATCACGCAATGAGAAAGCGATTGCCGAAACACTGGCCGAACAATTAGGTGAATTAGGTTTTAGCGTTCATCGCCTACCCGTACCAGAAGCTATTTCTAATGGTTTTAATATTTATGCACGTTTAGACGGCAATATTAATGACACTATTGCGATTAGTTGTCACATGGATACGGTGAATCCGGGGAATGATATCGAACCTATTATTGAAGATGGTATTATTCGTTCAAAAGGCGATACCATTTTAGGTGGGGATGATAAATCAGGTATTGCTGCCGTTATGGAAGCGGTACGTTGTATTCAAGCAGATAATCGTGATCATAAAACAATTGAGCTTGCTTTTACCGTTCACGAAGAAGGTGGTTTACAAGGTTCAAAACTGTTTGATATGAGCTATATCACCGCAAATAAAGCGATTGTATTAGATTCAGGCGGTGCCATTGGTGCCATCGTAACCACTGCACCCGGTCAGCAAAGCTTGCGAATTACAATCACCGGCAAATCAGCCCACGCAGGTTTAGCACCAGAAGACGGTATTAATGCGTTAACCGTTGCTGCTGACGCTATTACTAATATGCGTTTATCACGTATTGATGAAGAAACGACCGCTAATATCGGTGTGGTTCAAGGCGGGCAAGTCACTAATATCGTAATGCCGTCACTTTATCTTGCAGCAGAAGCCCGTTCTTTAAATGACACCAAGCTTGAACGCCAAACCGCACATATGATTGAGACATTTGAACACGCAGCCGCAAAACATGGTGCGAGTATTAATATTGAATCAAACCGTTCTTACAATGCTTACCACATTGAAGACAATGATCCCCACGTACAAAGTATCATGGCGGCGTTTAATGTTAATGGCTTAACACCGTTTACCAAATCAACTGGTGGTGGTAGTGATGCCAATGTGTTTAATGGTAAAGGTTTAAAAACAGTCAATTTATCAACAGGTATGAGTAAAGTTCATACAACAGAAGAATTTATTACTGTTGATGACATGACAAAAATCACTGAGTTCATGTACACTTATTTATGCAGCAATAACTAATATTTACTGCAAATATAACAATATCAAACAAAACAACAACAATGTCTTACTTGTTTTTATTAATTTTAACAATAAGCGAGACATTGTATTTATAAATATACTTATTAAGCTAAATAACAAATTAATATTATTAACAATTAACTTTATCATACTGCATAAATAACCCTCTATCAGAATAGATTTAAATAGCATATACTCTGAAAGCCTATTTTATTATTACACTTGTTGAATAATAAAATACTATAGATAAATTTTATAGTTACCATAAAAAATATTTTATATATAAATTGCAATACCCTAAATAGAAGATTTAACAATGGATATTAAAAAGCTTACACCTAAAGAAAAAGATCTATTTATTAAAGTATTATCTGGGTGTTATCAACGCTTAACAGCCGCACAAATAGAAGCAAATGAACTCACAAAAGAAGGGTTTCAACTACTGTTTAAATCTGTTTATAAAGATGTTAATAATACTAATAAATTATAAAAATATCATGAAAAAGTCCATTCAATAATGAGGCGTACAAGCTCATCAAGCCACTACATATATACGCCTCAATAAAAATGCTTATTTACCGCGAAAATAGTGTTGAGCAACAAAAGGCATTTTCGTCACCGCCATTGGTAATCTTTTTCCGCGGACTTCTGCAAATAAAACCGTATTAAGATCGCTATACATTGTAGCAACATAACCCATCGCTACAGGCATCGCTATCGATGGTCCAAAAGTCCCACTGGTTACAACCCCCACTTGATTATTATTACCATCAAATAATAGACAGCCTTCTCGTACAGGTGCTTTAGTTTGGCCAACCAAACCCACTCGCTTACGACTTATCTTTTTAGTTTCTATCTGATCTAAAATAATATCAGCACCAATAAACCCCCCCGTACGATCACCATCAGCACGACGACTTTTACTTATTCCCCATAATAAACTCGCCTCAACGGGTGTGGTGGTATTATCAAGATCATGACCATATAAACAGAGTCCACATTCTAAACGCAGTGAATCACGCGCCCCTAACCCTATCCATTCAACATTTTTATCGTCAAGTAATATGGTTGCTAATGCTACCGCATGTGAATTTGGCACTGAAATTTCAAAACCATCTTCACCCGTATAACCTGAACGACTGACATAACATTCCTGACCTAACAGTTCGATACAAACCGCATCCATAAATACCATGTTACGTACCTGAGGATTTAATTGAGCCAATACATCAACCGCTTTAGGTCCTTGAAGTGCTAACAATGCTCGATCGTGTATGACTTCAAGTTCAACATCTGCCAATAAATGAGCCTGTAAGTGATCAATATCCTCCATTTTACAAGCGGCATTAACCACAACAAACAGATGATCCCCGAAATTTGTCACCATTAAATCATCTTTAATACCCCCCATGTCATTGGTAAAAAAAGCATAACGCTGTTTTCCTTTAGGTAAATCGACAATATCGACAGGTACTAATGTTTCAAGCATTTTAGCTGCATTTTCGCCATGTAGCCGCAGTTGTCCCATATGAGAAACATCAAATAATCCCACTGCATTACGACAATGAAGATGCTCTTTTTTAACGCCTAATGCATATTGAACCGGCATTTCATAACCAGCAAATGGCACCATTTTAGCGCCCATATTGACATGCATAAAATACAACGGGGTCTGTAATAAATGTTGAGACATGATGATCTACTCCCAGTAGCAACAAAGGTTATCCAATGATTGTTTTACCCTACCAAAAGCGCTATAGGAACGGAAAAGCCAAAGACTGATATCTTGATCAGATCCGCAATATTGTTAAATAGCTATGACAACAAGCAAACGCTTACGTAGAATTCAACCCAATGTAATAACATTCATGCTTTAAAAATAAATAATCGCAATATTAATTAACATAACGTCTCAACAATATGGCAACTAAGGAGTATATATATGGAAATGACACTAAAATTCACAGCTAGTCATGAGTGGGTACGTGATAACGGTGACGGCACCATTACAATGGGCATTTCAGATCATGCACAGAAATTATTAGGCGATGTCGTTTTTGTTGATCTTCCTGATATTGGGGATGTAACTGATGCGGGCAAAACCTTTTCATTAGTAGAATCGGTTAAAGCGGCGTCTGATATTTACGCACCGGTAAGCGGACAAATTCTTGAGACCAATAGCGCCTTAGATGATAGTCCTGAGTTAATTAATGAAGACCCTTATAATGGCGGTTGGATTGCGACCATTAAATTAGATGATATATCGCAACTCAACGAGTTAATCGACAGTGATACTTACCTTGCTTCCATCGTTGAAGAATAATCCACCGCCAAGGAAAGAAAGATGACTTCGACCACACTGCTCAATGCCCTCAGTGATGATACTAGTTTTGCTCAGCGCCATAATGGTCCTAGCGTATCGCAACAACAGCAAATGTTGGCGACAATTGGTGCATCCAGTATAGAACAGCTCATTCAGCAAACGCTGCCAGCGGCCATCGCATTACCCCAGCCAATGGCATTACCACCCGCTCAAAGCGAAGCGAATATGCTTGCATCACTCAAGCAAATTTCGGCTAAAAACATTGTTAATAAAAGCTATATTGGACAGGGATATTATAATACCCATACGCCAAATGTAATTTTACGCAATATTCTAGAAAATCCAGGTTGGTACACCGCTTATACTCCTTATCAACCTGAAATTTCACAAGGCCGCTTAGAGTCATTGCTTAATTTTCAGCAATTAGTCATGGATATGACGGGCATGGATCTGGCAAATGCTTCACTACTTGATGAAGCAACGGCGGCCGCAGAAGCGATGACGTTATGTCTTCGTGCTGGTAAAAGTAAAAGCACGCAGTTTTTCATTGCCGCTAATGTTCATCCGCAAACTATTGATGTTGTTAAAACACGTGCGCACTTTATTGGGGTGGAAATCATTATTGGTGAACCTCAACAATTGAATGATCACAATGTGTTTGGTGGTTTATTACAATACCCCGCCACCAATGGTCAAATTGATGATTTAACCGATATTATTACCACCGCGTATAACAACAAAACCTTAGTTACCGTTGCCAGTGATTTACTTGCATTAACGTTATTAACCCCGCCCAGTGAAATGGGTGCTGATGTGGTGATTGGCAGCGCACAACGTTTTGGTGTTCCAATGGGGTTTGGTGGACCACATGCTGGCTTTATGGCAACCAAAGATCAGTACAAACGCACCATGCCAGGCCGCGTGATTGGAGTATCTAAAGATTCAAAGGGCAACCGTGCGCTTCGAATGGCAATGCAAACCCGTGAACAACATATTCGTCGTGAAAAAGCGACCTCTAACATTTGTACCGCTCAAGCCTTACTTGCCAACATGGCGGCTTTTTATGCGTTATATCATGGACCTGAAGGTCTTAAAAAAATAGGACGGCGGGTACATCACCTTACCGCTATATTAGCCGCAGGTTTACGTGATAATGGCTTTATCATTGAAAATATTACCTTTTTTGATACCCTGACTTTACTCACGGCAGAGAATACTGATAGCCTCTATCAACAAGCATTAGATGCTGGTATTAACCTTCGTAAATATGATCATAAACTCGGCATTAGTATTGATGAAACCACATCAGCTGATGACATTGAAATATTACTCACATTATTAACTGGCAAAGCCTTATCGATTGATCATTACAGTAGCCTAATTACCAATGACGAATTTGCTGCAATTCCAACGCGTTGCCAACGCCAAAGTGATTACCTAACGCACCCTGTTTTTCATCGCTATCATAGTGAAACCAACATGATGCGATACATGAAGCAACTTGAAAATAAAGATTATTCACTGACCCACGGCATGATCCCGCTCGGTAGCTGCACCATGAAACTTAATGCTGCGGCTGAAATGATCCCTGTTACGTGGCCTGAATTTGGTCAATTACACCCTTTTGCGCCTAATTCTCAAACATTGGGTTATCAAGAATTAACCCAAAAGCTATCAGCCATGTTATGTACCATCACGGGTTACGATGCCGTATCACTGCAACCTAACTCAGGCGCACAGGGTGAATATGCAGGTCTGATTGCCATTCAGCGTTACCATCAAGCCAATGGCGATAGTCACCGTAATATATGCTTAATTCCAAGTTCAGCCCACGGTACCAACCCGGCTTCTGCGGCAATGGTGTCGATGCAAGTTGTCGTTGTGGGTTGTGATGAACAAGGCAATATCGATCTTAATGATTTACAAACAAAAATTGATCAGTACCGCGATAATTTATCCTGCATTATGATCACCTACCCTTCAACACATGGTGTCTATGAAGAAGGTGTTCAACAAGTCTGCGAACGTGTCCATGTCGCTGGTGGTCAAGTGTATCTTGATGGCGCAAACATGAATGCCCAAGTAGGATTAACCAGCCCGGGTTTTATCGGCTCAGATGTCTCACACCTAAACCTCCATAAAACTTTCTGTATTCCACATGGCGGTGGTGGCCCTGGTGTGGGTCCTATCGGAGTTAAATCACACCTAAGTCCCTTCTTACCCGGTCACATTGATAGCCACCAGCCACAGAACAATCAATATGCAGTATCAGCAGCAGCATTAGGTTCTGCCTCTATTTTACCTATTTCATACGCTTATATTACAATGATGGGTGAAGCAGGGCTAAAACAAGCGACCGAGTTAGCCATTTTAAATGCCAACTATGTGATGGAACGTTTACGTCCACATTACTCAGTGTTATATCGAGGAACACAAGGTCGCGTCGCCCACGAATGTATTATTGATATTCGTCCGATTAAAGCCGCCTCTGGTATTTCAGAAGAAGACATCGCTAAACGCTTGATGGACTACGGCTTTCATGCGCCAACAATGTCGTTCCCTGTTGCTGGCACATTAATGATTGAACCAACAGAATCAGAAGATTTAACTGAGTTAGATCGTTTTTGTGACGCGATGATTGCCATTCGTGAAGAGATTAATCAGGTACAAACCGGAGCATGGTCTTTGGAAGATAACCCATTAGTCAATGCACCCCACAGCCAAGTTGATTTACGAACCGCTGAATGGACACATTGTTATAGCCGAGATATCGCTTGCTTCCCATCAGCACATACAAAAAATGCCAAATACTGGCCAAGTGTCAATCGGGTTGATAATGTTTATGGGGATCGGAATTTAGTGTGTTCTTGCCCTAATATTGATAGTTATATGGATAAGTAATAATAACTATTAATACCTTTATAAGATTATGATAATGAAGGCGACTCAATATCTTAATTCGTCTTCATTATATTTGAACTGCCGTTTTTGATAAATACATCAAAAATAAAATCCACAACACATATCAAAAATTTTAACATTACCTACAAATATTGACACCAAAAACAAACAAATCACTATACAAGTTACGTTCTTTGATCAAATATAAATCAACATGCATATGATCATAAAAGGACTTATTGATGTATTCATTTCTCAATACTAAACGTTCACTCAATGAACGGCTAAACCTCTTTACTTCTTCCGTCCAAAAAATTCACCCTGAAATTATTGGTATTGCCGTTACACGTATGGACGATCACGATAATCTATATTCAGTCTATCGTAGCCCTGATTATGGCGATAACTTTCCCACTTTTATTGCCTCTATCGCTCAATCACCGCGCTTAAGTAAAATGCGTTCATCGTTAGAACTGAATATTATTGATAACATGTTATCTCATCAATCGTCGGTAAAAAAAATTCATTTACGATTATTACAAAGCCACTGTATTTCAAGTATGGCATGCCCAATTTATACTAACGATACCTTTATTGGGGTGTTATTTATTAACGCTAAAATAAAAGATTTCTTTAGTGATAAAGTTGATTATTTCACTACTTTTTCGATTCTAATTACCTTACTAATCACTGATGATTTCAATAATAAAAAAGCATTTCATTCTATTGTTAAAACCGTTTTGTTATTAAGTCATCATAAAGATCCTGAAACTCAAAATCATTTAAAAAGAGTTGCTGAGTATAGTCGTTTAATTGGGCTTTACTTGGTTAAAAAAGGCAAATGTAATGGTGATTTTGTTGATTCGGTTTATCATTTTTCTGACATGCACGATGTGGGGAAATCTTTAATTCCAGAAGAAATATTATATTCAACAGAAATATATACTGATGAAGAAAGAGCAGTTATGAATCAACACCCAGAATTAGGGTGTCAACTTCTATCAAATATACTCACCACCTTTAAATACGATAATCATCAAGAGCTCAATATTATTCTTAATATTATTCGGCATCATCATGAGCGTTACGATGGTAATGGTTACCCCGATAAACTAGAAGGCATCGAGATCCCATTAGAAGCGCGTATTGTGACAGTTGCAGATGTTATTGATGCGCTATTAAGCCATCGGCCTTATAAACAACCGTGGTCAATAGAAGATGTTGAACTGTATTTAATCAATGGATCAGGAACACTGTTTGATCCTCTTTGTATTGATGCCATTTTGCATTCTCTCGATAAAGTGACATTGATTCAAAGCCGTTATCCTGATGTTATTGAAGAAGAACTACCCGTATAGCACTTGAAAATAACAATTTTATCCTTATTTAATGCTATACCATCTAATGGTATAGCTGCTTGCTAATACCAGATTAAAGCAGCATCACCAAAATATTAAAAGCCTGTTATCGCTAATTTTTCCTTATTTTCATTAATAATCATAATATTTAGCCGAGAATACGAAATTAAATTTGTGATTTCGAGCTAAAATTAACGAGGTAAAATTGATAAAAATAATAAAAAACAGAATAACGAATACATATTTATAAAAAATAACTCATTAAAACTTTGTATTATTCCTACAGCCAATAAATATTCACCTATACGATATGAAATGTAATATTACTTATGGTAACGACAAGAAGATGAAATTGATAAATAACGCATAATAATTGATATTTTATGCATACATTATCAATTTATAGCGAATTATATTTTGCACAATTCAATCGATCATCCTAAAGCACCTGATGCTGAAAAATCATGGCAAATACCTGACACATTAATCATCATTTTTATCGTTGGCGTATTAGCAACTATCCTCACTTATCTCATTCCAGCAGGCAGTTTTACTCAACATGCAGTAAGCTTTATTGCTGATGGTGTAGAAAAAACACGTACCGTTATTGATCCGGCTTCTTTTAAATATGCTATTGATGCTAATGGTGAAAAAATATATAACACCGTTGGATTTTTTAGTGCTGGAGGCGGTATTGGCTTAATGAACTTTATGTTCGAAGGCTTAGTTTCTGGTGATAAATGGGGCTCAGCCATTGGCGTGATTATGTTCATGCTCGTCATTGGTGGCGCTTTTGGTGTTGTCATGCGTACTGGTGCCATCGATGCTGGTATTCTGGCGCTGATCCATAAAACAAAAGGCAATGACTTTTTATTCATTCCTGCTTTATTTGTCTTGTTTTCATTGGGCGGTGCTGTTTTTGGTATGGGTGAAGAAGCGATTGCCTTTGCCATCATTATTGCACCCTTGATGCTGCGCCTTGGTTACGATGGCATCACCACGGTAATGGTCACTTATGTCGCCACTCAAGTCGGTTTTGCATCATCATGGATGAACCCTTTCTCTGTCGCTATCGCACAAGGTATTGCTGGAGTGCCCGTACTTTCTGGTATGGAAGTTCGCCTTCCACTATGGGTAGGTTTTACCTTGATGGGTATTATCTTTACCATGCGTTATGCAGCGAAAATCAAACGTAATCCAGAATTATCTTATAGTTTTAAAACTGATCAATTTTTACGTGAAAAAACAGCAGAAGTTCAATCATCACAATGGAATATTGGTTATACCTTAGTCATCGCAACAGTAGCAATCACAACCGGTTGGGTGGTATGGGGCGTTGTGGCACACGCATGGTATATTCCTGAAATTGCATCTCAATTTTTCACTATGGGTTTTATTGCCGGTATTATTGGTGTTATCTTTAAACTTAATAATATGAAATTAAATGATATCGCAACCTCATTTAAAGAAGGTGCTGCTGTCATGCTTGCCCCTGCTCTACTTGTTGGTTGTGCTAAAGGCGTATTAATCATTCTTGGTGATGGCTCAGCCGATGAACCCAGCGTACTCAATAGCATTTTAAACAGTGCGGGTGGCGCAATCAGTGGTATTCCTGATGTAGCAGCAGTATGGATCATGTATCTATTCCAATCCGTGTTTAATTTCTTTGTGACATCAGGATCAGGTCAAGCCGCACTTACAATGCCATTACTCGCCCCCTTAGGTGATATTGCTGGTGTTTCTCGTCAAGTAACCGTACTGGCGTTCCAGTTAGGTGATGGTTTTACCAATATCGTGGTACCAACATCAGCATCATTAATGGGAACATTAGGGGTATGTCGTATTGATTGGGGTGATTGGATCCGTTTTAGCTGGCGCTTTATGTTGCTATTGTTCGTTACTTCAAGTGTGACGGTTGTTTGTGCTCACTTAGCTGGATTTAATTAATCATATGACCAATACCAATACCAATACCAATACCAATATAATAACGACCCAACTCTCGGGTGACATTATTAATAATATTGCGGTGATTTCAGCATTAAATGTTGACGATCTCGCTATTGGGCAGCATCAGTTTTGGTTCAACGTTGCAACTAATGCATTAAATCAAGATCAACATTTACCCATATGGATATTTAAAGGCCAGCAAGCGGGTAAAAAAGTAATGATCACCGCAGGCATTCATGGGGATGAACTCAATGGTATTTTAACCGCGCAACAACTGGCTCGTCAGCTACAACATACTGACATTTGTGGCAGCGTAATTATTGTTCCAGCGATTAATCTATCGGGTATTGTTCATCACCATCGTGATTTTCACGGTGCTGATCAAGATTTGTCTACCGTGAATCTTAATCGCTATTTCCCCGGTAACAATCAAGGTAATGCCGCTGAACGTTACCTTGCTCAATTATGGCAGCATTTATTATTACCAAATGCCGATATTGCGATAGATCTCCACACTCAAACCACGGGAACCTGTTACCCATTGTATGTGTTTGCTGATTTCCGGATTGAATCAGCACTGGCGATGGCGCGATTAATGACACCAGATGCGATCTTAAATGATCCTGGTGATCACGGTGTATTAGAAACTGTTTGGAATCAACATGGCGTTAGCGCGATCACTGTTGAAGTGGGTAGTGGTAAGATTACTCAACCAACGTTAATTAATCGTGCTGTTATGGGGGTTATGCAAATTATTAAAAACCAACACCATTTAACAACAGCAACCTTGACGCCTTGTGCGATAGAAGCGGATAACGTGACCTCTATTCAGGCTGATGTTGGCGGAATAACACTCGCAAATGTTGAGATGCTAGCGACTGTAAGCAAGGGCGATATTATCGCAACGCAATATGATCTGTTTGGTAATGAAATTAAACGTTATACCGCTCCTCGTGATGGCATAGTATTAAGCCATAATACGGATGCTTTACGTGACGCAGGGGCGTTAATTGTACGTCTTATTCACGATTAACCATTAAGTTGTACGCCATCACAATACCCATGCTAGATGAATGATTAGCATGGGTTATTATTAATCTAACGCTCATTTCCATTAAGTATTTTACCCACCTAACCGCTCTCTCTTTCCACCAAGATCATATAAATAAATACCACTAACCGTTAATTTGTCATAATTATCAAAGATCATTTACCAATAATGGTGCAATGTATGCTTTACTTGAGCAATAATAACCCTTTAAAGCATAATAGAAGGAATCTTATGGTGAAATATCTCAAATCAATCAAATATCTGTTTATCGTGTTACTGCTAACACAACTAACAGGCTGTGGTATCAATACCATCCCGACCCTTGATGAACAAGCTAATGCTGATTGGGCACAAGTGCAAAATAACTATCAGCGTCGTGCAGATTTAATTCCCAATTTAGTTGCAACCGTTAAAGGTTATGCTGCTCACGAAAAAGATACCTTAACCGCAGTGACAGAAGCTCGCGCTAAAGTTTCATCGATGCAAGTCACGCCGGAAACATTAAATAACCCACAAGCCTTTAAGAAATTCGAAGCCGCTCAAGGTCAACTAAGCAGTGCGTTATCTCGATTAATGGTTGTATCAGAACGCTATCCTGATCTAAAAGCTAACCAACAATTTATCGCACTTCAAGCACAGCTAGAAGGTACAGAGAATCGTATCGCTGTTGCACGTCGTGATTACATCAATGCAGTGAAAGCCTTTAATATTGAAATTCGCACTTTCCCTGGTCGTTTATGGCACTGGGCAATGTACAGCGATCTAAAAATCAAACCTAACTTCACAGCAACAACACCTAACGCTGATGTTGCGCCTAAGGTTGAATTCTAAATGAAAAAAGTCCTACTTATCTGTGGGCTTTTGTTGTTTGTCAGCCAGAGTGTATTGGCTGCAATCACTTTCCCTGTATTAACAGGGAGAGTGGTCGACGACGCTCATATGCTTAATCAAACTCAAACTCAACAGCTTGAACAAACGCTTGCCGCAGAAGAAAAATCATCGTCCAACCAAGTGGTGGTAGTAACCGTACCATCAACCAATGGCATTCCAATTGCCGATTATGGCTATCAACTCGGTCGTGCTTGGGGGATTGGACAAAAACAACATGACAATGGTGTATTGTTAATTATCGCTAAAAATGACAAAAAGATGCGTATCGAAGTCGGTTATGGCTTAGAAGGTGCATTACCTGATGCGATTGCAATTAACATTATTAATAATCACATTAAACCTGCTTTTAAGGCCGGTAAGTTCGCAACGGGAATCGATAATGGTGTAACTGCAATCATTGCTGCTATCCATGGTGAATACAAACCTGTTGCGACAGAAGATAAACCACCCTACGATTTCTATTTGTTTATTTTACTTGTAGTGATCATTCAAATTGTTGCCTTTAGCCGTCGTCGTCGCAACCGTTCAACCTATTATGGCCGCGATGGTGATGTTTTCACCAGTGGTGGCTTTGGCGGTGGTTTCGGAGGAGGTAGTAGTGGCGGCAGCGGTGGTGGTTTTAGTGGTGGCGGCGGTGGCTTTGGCGGCGGCGGTGCATCAGGAGGATGGTAATGAAATTATTTACAAATGAACAACTACAAACAATTAGCCAAACCATCAGTGATATGGAAAAAACCACCGATGCCGAGTTAATTACCGTAATGGCAACAAAGGCTGATGACTATTACTTTGTCCCAACCTTATGGGCGGCCATTATTGCGCTATTTGTTCCTGCACTGTTAATCATTACTCCATTATGGTTAGAGCTAACGGATATTCTATTAGTGCAATTAGCTGCTTTTATTGTTCTTACATTGATCTTTCGTATTCCAGCTATTAAGTACAGTTTATTACCAAAAGTAGTTAAACATCGCCGTGCAAGTCTGGTTGCTCGTGAGCAGTTTTTAGCCAATGGTGTTCATCGTACTAAACAGCATTTAGGGGTAATGATCTTTGTTTGCGAAGCTGAGCATTATGTTGAAATTTTAACAGATTATGGCATTAATGATTGTATCAGTGATGAAGCATGGCAAAGCATAGTCCGAGATTTCACCAAAGATGTTAAAGCAGGAAAAACATTTGAAGGCTTTATTCAGTGTTTACAGCAATCTGGTAAATTATTAACTAACGCCCTACCGTACACGGAAGAAAAAAATGAATTACCGAATTGTTTAGTCGTTATTGATTAACGTGTGAAACAATTCACCACTAATATTAATTGTTGAAATAGCCTGAGGTTATTTCAACAATTTATTTAAAACCCTAGCTTTTTATTTTCCATCCCTGTTCAGTTTTAATCTTTGTTAACTTTAGTTCTTGAGGCTGTATATCTCCAGCCTTAAAATTACCATATTGCATAGAAAGAGCCATTGTTCCAAAGGAAGACATTAGAGAATTACCTTTACTCTCTTGTTTAATTTCATTTAATCCCTTTAGAAAATGAATATCATAAGTAATATCAGCAATATATATCTTATTACTTTCTTCAAAACCATTTACTTTTTTAATGTTTTGAAACTCAAGAATATTTGAGAACTTAGATTCTTGTAACCCTTGTTCAATTTCATTTTTAATTACAGAGGTACTTGGAGCATCACTGCACCCATAAAGAAAAATTAATGATATAATAATAAATACCTTTTTCACATAAAACTCCATCTTTATATTTATCATGCTTATTACCAAGCACCTTATCCATTTCCTCTTATAAAATAAATGCCTACGAATTAATGATAGCTATAATCGTGTACTTCATCACAATAATTATTATTTTTATGCATCAATAAGAAAATCATAAAATTATGATAAAAAGCATAGAACAAAGATGATTGGACACCCATATGTTGTAATTCGCCCGTTATAAGTAACCTTGATGTTGCTGTAGTCACCCACAATTGTAATGCAACGTTATAACGTTCCTCTTATCCAGCTTTGCATGCACATATTTATATTTCTCTGATTGATTTATATCAACAAAAGCCTATTTTATGGCATTACCTCACAGATACAGATAGAATGCCCCCTCAAAAATTACAAGAAAAGCATTGAGTGGGTTATTTCGCATGAGTAGAAAAATAGAATTATTGGCACCGGGTGGTGACGTAGAAGCAATTAAAGCGGCGATTGTTGCTGGTGCAAATGCCGTCTACTGTGGTTTAGATATGTTCAATGCCCGTAACCGCGCCTCCAATCTTTCATATGATGAGCTAAATGGCGTATTACGACTGGCACATGAGCACAACTGTGAAGTCTTCTTAACGCTCAATGTCGTAATATTAGAACACGAGGTTGTTAGCTTGGTACGCTTGCTAAATAAACTGGTTAACAGTGGCATTGATGGCATCATCGTACAAGATTTGGGTATCTTCAACATTGTTAAAAAACATTTCCCATCATTACATATCCATGCTTCTACTCAGTTAACAACCCACAACGAAGGTCAGATTTTATTCTTACACAAAATCGGCGCTACACGAGTTAACTTATCGCGTGAGCTCAACCTTGGTGAGATTAAAGCATTAACAACCGTCGCTCATGATCATGATGTATTAACCGAAGTCTTTGTCCATGGCGCGCTATGTATCGCCTTCTCTGGTCAATGTTACTCAAGCTCAGTCAGTGTCGGTAACTCAGGAAACCGTGGTCGTTGTAGTCAAGCTTGCCGTGACGAATACGAAGTGACCGCTGAAGGTCATCGCTTCCCGCTTAACTTAAAAGATAATTCAGCCTACTTTGATTTACCTGAACTGGTCGATGCAGGGGTTGATTCGTTAAAAGTCGAAGGCCGTATTAAAGGTGCTCACTATGTTTACACCGTGGTTGATACATGGCGTAAGCAGATCAATAACTTCATAGAATCGGGTAAGTTATTAGCTGACGACAGCAACTTACATAAAGTCTTTAACCGTAGTTTCACCAACTCATTTTTACAGGGCGATCTCAACAAGAAAATGTTTACCGATAACCCGCGTGATAACAGTGTCAATTATGCGGTTGAAAAAAGTGATGCTATCTCCGTTGTTCAAATCCATGATGTAAAACAGGATCTTTATAATGATAAAAATGCACTAGGCGCGGAACTAGCCGACAAAATTAAAGATTTAAGCATTGATAAAGTCACTCTAACATTTGCTTTTACTGCCAAAGAAAACACGCCGCTAACGCTTAATATTATGGCGGACAACACATCATTTGAAGTAAAAACTGATTCGTTATTACGCATTGCTGATGAGATTGCAATTACACCAGAAACGATTGATAAACGCTTCCGTAGTTTTAATAATGCAACGTTTGATCTAGTGCCAATGAACTTTGACAACTTTGACGCCAACTTAACGGTACCGTTTAAAGAAATTACGGATCTAAAAAACCAAGCGGCATTCTTATTAAATGGCTCTCGTAACGTAATTAAGCATGTTGATTTACCTGCATTGCCTAAACACAAGAAAGTATCATCAACACCTAAACTATCGTTACTGATTGCCAATGAAAAAGATTTACACCTTGCTGATGTAACAGATGCTGATATCTACTTCAAACTCCCTGAAAGCTTGAAAAAGAACTGTCTTAAACACATTACGTTATTACAAGAAAACCCACGTTTGATTCCTTGGTTCCCGGCAGTATTAATTGGTAAAGATTACTTAGAATCAGTCAAAATCCTTGAGCAAGTGAAACCTAAGCGTATCGTAACTAATAATACTGGTATTGCTTATAAAGCTTATGAAATGGGTATCGAGTGGATCGCAGGACCGTTCTTAAATACGACCAACTCACACGCCCTTCTTACGTTAAAAGAAGAATTAAACTGTACTGGTGCCTTTATTTCTAACGAGATTAATCGTGGTCAAATCAGAAACATAACCTGTCCAGAAAACTTTAAGCTCTGTTACAGTATTTATCATCCCATTCTGATGATGACCAGTCGCCAATGTTTCTTCCAACAAACCGTTGGCTGTAAGAAACCAGCCATTGAAGCTGGCTGTATGCTGAAATGTGAAAAAGCGACAACCATTACTAATGTGAAAGGTATTTCGTTTGCGGTTGATAAACAAAAAGGTGGCTACCCAAGCATTTACAACCATGAGCAATTCTTAAACTTTGATGCAGTGAATGATTTCTCGCATTTATTTGACGAGTTCTTTATTGATTTAACCAATATCGGTGCAGGTTCTAAGCAAGAACAAGACAAAGTAGAACTAATCAAACACTTTGAAGCACTACTTGCTGGTAATGATGATGCTAAAGCTGAACTGGATAATTTAGTACCTATATCAACTAATGCCCAATATGTTCAAGGTTTATAAGCGTAGCGGTATAATTTAGTCTCAAAACAACAAAATAAAATAATATTAGACAGCCTGCTATTTTAGGGGCTGTTTTTTGTTTATATGCTTTATGCTGGAATATGTATCGACTGTACAACACAATCGGCTTTAGGATATGCAACCATTTTGTTCCACATTGACATCAATTTCACTCAATTATTCTCAATGTATACTTCTGCTCGTTTACGCTGCTTATTCGATATAATATCAATCTGAGCACTCACATATTTCAATTACTATAATTAATTCATAGCTACCCTATGTTTATCATATTTCCTGACTACCACTATTTAACAACCATAATTAAATAGTGGTAATCAAGTATTTTAAAACTAATAATACAAACGAATTAATTGAACTTATAGTTATAACTAATTAGTATTATCAACTTGAAATGCATTATGGCTAAACAAAGATGACACAATATCAGCAGATGATGCCCCATCGGCTAGACCTAAGTCTTGTTGTGGATTGATATTTTCTAACACAATATGCTGCGACTTACCTTCAAGGCTACTCACCTCAAGATTAACATTACCTTTGCCATCTACATCCGCACTTACATGGCTTAATAAATCATCCATATTTAAATTAGCATTTTCATCATCAGTCAGTAAATCATGAATATTGATTTGATCTTTATCTAATTCAAAATCGGTAATGGTATCAGTATTTGATATGGTAGAAAGCGACGTTTCATGCCATGTAAATACATCATCACCACTACCGCCAGTTAAAATATCATTACCTTGGCCAGCAACAAGAATATCATTACCATCAAAACCAAATAATGATTCGCCTTGGTTATCAGCAATTAATGTATTGTCCTGTTGATTACCAAAGTTATCACCCAATTCAAGATTACCGCTATTAAGTAACGAATCCAGCTTATCTTCGTTAGTCATACTGGTAGTATTGTCACCAAAGAGATCATTGTGACTAACACCATTCAAAATGATATTTTGCACCACTCGATGTTGGTCATCAAAAATCTGAATTTCGGTATTACCTTGTTGCTCAATAATATTTAGACGATTGTTAAGGTCATCTAAAGATTGAATATTTTGGCTATCAAGTGCATCACCCAAACTAATGGTATCAATACCCACTTCAAAATCCATGATAGTATCAGTTGCTGGCGCATTAGCAGTACCAAAATCACTGTCAGACCATAGGAAGGTATCTTTAACACCATCACCATTGCCATCGAGATCACCACCCCATAAGATATCATCGCCTCGACCGCCAACTAAAATATCAGATGCTAACCCACCGACCAAAATATCATTTCCATCACCGCCCAATAACGTTGCTTGTGCTGTACTATCAATCACTAAATTAGCTTGGTCGGAAGCACTATTCTGACCAATCACATTATTAGTAGCACTAAGGTCATCAACAACCACATTGATGTTTACTGGTGGTGATATAGCTTGGGAACCATCAGATTCTGTTGATACTGCTTCCATGCGTATAGTATGGCTACCTTGATCAAGATCTTTAATATAAACGTCACTTAAATCCTGAGCTGTAATCTGCCACTCGCCATTGCCTAAATCAGTACCAATAACATTACCCGCTTTATCAACAATCGATGCTGAGCCTAAATCACTAATTTTTATAGTAAGTGTCTCAGAAGCATCAGCCGATGCCGCAACAATTAAGCCAATCAACGGTAACATTGTTCCTAATGAACTTTGAATCGCAGCAGTTTGAAGATGATCGGTACTTAAACTCAATGATGGCGCATCTGCTTTTGGCGTTACTGTAATATTAACTTTATTGGTAGTAGATAAACTACTACCGGTTCCAGTGTTGCCACCATCCGTTGTCGTAATAGTCAGTTCATCACTGCCACTAAAGTTTTCAGTTGCGGTATAACTTACACCACTATCAAGCACAGTATTAATATCTGCCATTGAGCCTTTCAATACCACATTACCGCTACCATCATCAGTAACTTCAACGCCACTGTTGATAGGTAAAGTAATTGATAATGAGCCGTGGTTAACGGATAAAGTAACTGACATTCCTTCGTTATTAGCAAGCTCATTAAAATCGACATCTGTTACTGTAAGCCCATCAACAACCGTAGCCGTATCTTCACTCGTAGTTATTGTTGTTGGTACTTCGTTTACTGGTGCATCATTTTCAGCAACAACTGTAATATCAACCGTACTTACATCTGTTAATGTACCACCACTGCCGACATTGCCATTATCCGATGTGGTCATTGTTAGCTGGTCATTACCGTTGAAGTTCGTATCACCCGTATATTTAATCCCGCCATCTAACAGAGTATTAATCTTGTCAATATCGCCACTGATTACGAGCTTACCATCACCATTATCGGTAACCGTTAACCCTTGCGTATCAGCCGCAATAATCGATAGTTGTCCATGTTCAACATTAAGCTCAACCGTCATTTGACCAGAAGTACCACTCTCTTTAGCATCAATATCAGCAATGCTCAATCCGGCAATAACATGGCTACCATCTTCATTAACATCAAATGGTGCGGGTACGGTATTAATTGGCGCATCGTTAACAGGAGTAACCGTAATATCAACCGTACTTACATCTGTTAATACGCCGCCACTACCAACATTACCATTATCCGATGTGGTCATTGTTAGCTGATCATTACCGTTGAAATTCGTATCACCTGTATATTTAATCCCGCCATTTAACAAGGTATTAATCTTGTCAATATCGCCACTGATTACGAGCTTACCATCACCATTATCGGTAACCGTTAGCCCTTGCGTATCAGCCGCAATAATCGATAGTTGTCCATGTTCAACATTAAGCTCAACCGTCATTTGACCAGAAGTACCGCTTTCTTTGGCGTCAACATCAGCAATGCTCAATCCGGCAATAACATGGCTACCATCTTCATTAACATCAAATGGTGCGGGTACGGTATTAATTGGCGCATCGTTAACAGGAGTAACCGTAATATCAATGCTATCGGTGTCAGTTAATGCACCACCTGCGCCTGAATTACCGTTATCGTCGGTAGTCATAGTAAGACTATCTGTTCCATTAAAATCTTTATCGCCAGTGTAATTAATACCTTGATCTAACAGCGTATTAATTAGGTTCAAATCACCACGAATAACTAATTTACCATCGTCATTATCGGTAATCGTTAAGCCAGAGACATCAGCACCCGCAGCAATAGCAAGTTGCCCATGTTCAACACTTAACGTAACGGTCATGTCCATTACGGCATCATGATCATTGCTATCTACATCTGTGATTTGTAGATCTCTAATCACTAACGTCGCATCTTCATCTACCGTTAGTGGATCTGCTGGTAAATGATTTACTGGAGCATCATTATCCGGTGTTATATCAACGTGAATCGTCTTATCAACAGCAACACTGTCTGTACCAACAACCCCATTATCCACGGCTCGAATATCTAGATTTAAGTCGCCATTCCAAATACTGCCATCAATAACGGTTTGATTATTGGCGTCACCTGGATGAAAAATCAACCTATCCAGATCGGATCCTGTTACTTTAATAATCCATGAGCCATCAGGTTGTTTTTCTGCACTACCAACAACGCCATCAGGAAGAGTAAATGAACTTGAATCTGGCACATTAGTAATGGTGATCTGTAATGATTCTGCACCATTCTCATGCACATTTGTTCCTGGATTATTAATGGTTTTTTGATCATCAAAAGCTTGAATACCCAAATCCAGCGTAATAGGACTATTCTCGTCACCACTTACATTTGGATCAACATCGGTATCCACTTTATCGGCAATCGGATTAACATCAATGGTGATCGTTTCACGATTTTCTGCGGGCTTATCAAGTGAGTCTTCTTTTGAATAAACCACTATATCAAAATCAACGTTACCACTGAAATCATGGGGTGGACGAACTTTAATATCACTTAAATCAAAACTCTCACCTGATGCTGTAATCGTCCATACGCCATTACCATTATTGACTGCCCCTTCAATAATAAAGCCTTCAGGTACATTCTCTAACTTAATAGAAACGATACGTTCAGAACCATCAATATCTTCTAACGATCCACTGATTCCAGTAAGCGGAATAGCAGTATCTTCATCTCCAACAATCGGAGTATCAATACCTTGCCATTTAACTTGATCATTTACGGCAATAACATCAAAACTAACAGTATTATCAAACACTTTACTGTCTGTAACTGTTGCTCCTGTCGTTTGGTCATAAATAGCAGTATCAACCACGGTTGTACTAACATTAATATCCACCTTGCCGCTAAAATCTAATGTCGGGCGGAAATGGATATTATCAAGTTGACTTTGATCAACCGTAATTGATGTTCCTAATACGTTACCATCCGCATCAATAAATACCCCATCGCTAGTGTTAGCTAATGTCAGTGTTACTGATTGCACTGTTTCTTTACCACTGGTTTCAGAGGTATCAAGATCTTTTAAGCTAACAGAAAGATCAAGTTTGATATCACCATCTTCATACGCAATATTATCGTAAACTTGCTCTTGTTTATCATCTGAGGTTGAGATTGGTTGCTTATCTGCATTCAATCCTTCGGTTTCAACAACTGTAACTGTGACCGAACTAGGGCCATCTACTTGAGGGGCTACTTGAACCGCAATAGTGTCGTTTTGCGTTTTATAGTCACCGCTTTCAGTATCAGTGGTGACATATTTAACATCAAATTTAAAGTCTCCAGCATAGTCAACTGGAAGGTTTAATTTAACATCTGAAAGATCAATCGAGCCATTAAGACCAACAGATACTTTTAATACATATTCACCAGTAACATGATTAAATTCAGCGCCAGAAATAGACGCTCCAGCGGGTAAATCATTGGCGTTAATTACCAAGGTAAAATCATCATGTACCTGCTCGCCGCCAGCGGTACTTACCTTAACGATATGATCCATCATCTGCTGACCGAGATCGATAGAATGATCTTCGTCACCCGTTACAATATAGTTATCATCAACAATAATATCAGCCGCTTGCTTATCATTAGTTTCAGTATTAGCGCTAAAATCAAGTGTAATAGTGCCTTTCTCTTCAACTTTATTACTAACGTCACCGTCATCACTCATATCTTGAACAAGCGCATTGATATTCAGTGTTAACTTATCGTTATAGCCTTCTGGTGCAATAATTTTAAGATTATTTAAAGCGGATTGCGGTACTGTCCAACTGCCATCACCATTATTGATACCACCAATAATCACAAAGCCTTCAGGAATAGGGTCTAATACAATTTGAGTGATCACTTCAGAGCTTGAAGTATCATCATTTTCCCATACAATTTTACCATCAGAATTGGCATCATTTGACAGGTCAATAACACCATTACTACTAGATGCAATTGTTGTAACCACCGTACCGTTATCATCAATAATGAGATTACCATCAGGCTCAACGACAGCTTTAATATCTACGTCTAATGTACCTGTAATATCTTTGGTAACGGTTTCTTTATCACCATCAACATCCGTTTGAGACACGGTAACCGTCGATGTTAACTGAATATCTTGATCTGAATTATGAGGTGCCGTTACTGTAAGCTTACCGCCATCAAGTAATGTCTGTAGTTGTTGATCTGTAAATTCAACACTACCTGTTCCACCATTTGCCAATAATGTTCCATTAATAAATAATTGATAACCTACTGGTAAACCATTTAAAACTAACCCTGTAATATGTTCTTGACTGTCAGAAAGAGAAGGCTGCCAGTTAACTACTGTCGACTCATCTTCTAACCCTTTAGAAACGGTAGTGTAATTATCCGCATCAATTTCAGGGGTAATATGAATCACTAATTTTCCATTAAAGCTCGTACTCGCACCATCATTTTCAGTAACGACAGTTCGTACATCAAGATGAAGATCTTCAGTACTATTATGAGGCGGCTTAATCACTATATCCGTTAATGAGGCAAGATCGACCTGATAAATTGGCTGACCATCACTGTCTTCACCTGCATAAACCAATGTTTGCAAATTACCTTTAGAATCATAAAGTTCCGTACCTTCTGGGATTCCTGAAATAACCACACTTAATGTTTCCGAACCATCGGTATGACCATCAGCATTGGTGTGCTCACCAGAGATGACTTTAAAGTCGAATGTCGCTTCACTGTCTTCTTTAATGGTGGTTTGTAACCCGTGTTGACCATTATCCAATGGTGTCCAATCAGGATTATCAGAGACGATTTCAGGGCGATCAACAACCCCAGTTAAAGCAATATCAATCGTTTGAGGACCGATGATTTTTTCACTGGTCTCAGTCGTCACTTGGCCGTTAGCATCTGTCACTTGTGCGTCATCACGCACAACACCATTAACGGTAATACTGAAATCAACATTGCTGTCCAATGGTGGTTGCATTGATAAGCCGCTGAGTTCTTGGTATAAAATCTCATATACACCATCAGCATTTGGAGTCAGTAACTGATCATTAACATACAACACCGCCCCTTCAGGCAGGGCTGAAATTTGCAGATATAAAGTCTCAGATCCATCAGTATTATCATCCAATGATATCAACGTAATATGGCTTGATAAATCAATACGCTGATCTTCATCTGCTTCAACACGCGTTACTTTAAGTTCACCATTATCAGCATCAGGATTTACATTAATAATGACTGTTTTCTCTGCAGAATCAGCAAATTGATGTCCATTTACAAAGTTATTATTTTCTTTACTTTGTGCTTGAATGGTTAACTTAATATCACCACTGAAGTTATCAACTGGATTAACTTCAACTGATGCCATCTGACTCACTGTCACTTTATATACACCAGAACCTGGTGAAGTTTCAGTTAATAACTGACCACCAATTTCTAAAGTACACTTATCTTGGTATTCAATCGGAACAGTAATGAAATAAAATAGCACTTCTGAACCATCAGTATCTTGTAAATCAGCGACAACATTGAGCAAGACATTATTCTGATCTTCTGTAGTGACATAATGATCAACCGAACTTGCATTCCAAACAGGTGTATCTGCAATCCCTTGAACATTAACGAAAAATTCACCATTCATTACTGGATGATTACCGCCATCGGTGGTATTAATTTGTGCAACTACATCAAATTTTATGCCCGAAGATGAGGTTGAATAATCTTCATCAGGAACAAAAGTAACCCCTTGTAAAGTAAACTTCACATCCGGTGGATTGGTATTATCAACAATAAATGCGGCCGGTGGTAACGTCACACTGCCATCACTATTAACCGTAAGTGGTTGGCCGTTATACATAAACATACCATGTGCTTGTGTCTGTAGCTGAATAGTTACCGTACCAATATGTTCACCACGGTCGTTATCCCCACCGTCAATGGTCATATTGATTTCAATACCACCACGATTAGGATCAACGTTGTCTGTAGCATCGGTAGAATGACGACCATCCTCTTCTTCACCGATACTATTTTCAACTTGTAATGTGGCGTCTTTATCGGAAATATCTAATGTAATTGTGCCCGTTGCGGTATCACCATCGCCATCTGTGACCTCAAAACCAATCTCTTTAATCAGATCTTCTTGGGTTTGAGAGATGTTATCTTTGGCTATAAAGTAAGTATCACCGTTAGGCTTGATCATCAGATCGCCTAATACTTGCGTACCATCTTTCACTTCATAGATTCGATATTCACCAGATTGCTCTAAGCTAGACAACGCAATATGCTGACCATCAACAATCAATGCTGTCACTTCAGCACCATCAGCGCCCGCTGCTGTAATCACATTTTCTTGCGTTGTCGAACTATCTTCTACCGTCGCTAATGTCACATTGTGAACCGATGGAATATCATCTTTCACGGTGACATCAATATTAACACTACCACTTACGTCGCCATCTTTATCAATGGCGTACACCGGAATTTCAATGGTTAATTGATCTTCACCTTGGGTTGGATGATCTATAGTCCCATGCAATTGGAAAATATAGCGCCCTGTTGGTAACAAATAATAGGTAAACACAACGTTACCATCAGCAATACCTTGATAAGTACCTTCACTTGATTGCGATAACGTTATCTTATTTCCATTCGAGGTTATGTCATTTTGTTGATTAAAAGAGTCAACATCAACTTTATAAGTTGAAATATAGTCACTCCCTGAATCAACAATAATATCGCCAAGAGCAGATTCACCATCCCCTGATGGTGTTGAGCCTGAAGCTAAATCACTCTCCTCAACGGTTAAAGCAGGAGCCGCAGTGATCACTGGGCCAGTACCATCATTAATGGTGATTTGAGCATTAATATAGTTATCGCTATCACCACCAAGATAATCACCATCGGTATCTTGTATCTGTACTGGTACATCAATGACGATTCTATCGCCATCAACAGTAACCAATCCACCGTCAGTATTACCACTATGATCAAGAGGGGAATACTGAGTAATAGATACCTTAATATCAGCATCATGACCATTCGTTGCTTGGGTTGCCGACACCGTGACTGTAATAACAACATGTCCGCTAGCGGTACCCGTTAACACACCAGTACTATGATCATAATTAAAGCTGATCTTTGCGCCATTTGCGGTTAATTCTGATTGTAATTCATCAATCAATGCCGTGAGTTTAGTACTATCAATGGTCGCAGTGGTTGGATTAAGGCGATCCACCCCAGCTTTAACGTCAATATTAACATCACCTGAAACAGGATAACCTTGTTGACCAGTAGCAGGGGTTAAATCACCTTCAGTAATAATAATTGAACCTGTTTCACCACCTACCGCATTATTACCATCATGAATATTGATCGTAATCTGGCCTGGCTTACTGACATCACCATCATGATCTTGTGCATAAACGTTTAAGTCGATATTTTCATTATCAGCCGCTTTATCATCAACTTGATCAATCGGTTGTTGTTGGGTAACGGTATAATGACCATCAATATCAATACTTACTTCCATCACAACCTGAGACGGATCACTTTGCAGTACAACAATCACACTCGATCCATCAGCGCTCAAATGATAACTTGTGGCATGGCCATTACTAGTTAAACCATTTAATGATGCCTGCTCGCTACCAAAATAGACTTTTTCTATTTGGTCACTTCCAGTATCAACATTGATTGTGCCTGAACCAGTTGCCTGACCTGATATATCTTCTTCTAAGGTTGCTGACGTATCTTTCCCAAATGACGGTTTTTGACCATCTTTAATCGTAATGTTGACATCAACAGGTTTTTCTAGCGCATCACCATCAGTATCCTGCATTTGAACAGGCACACTAATAGTAATTTTACCGCCTCTAACATCAACAAATGTACCGTTAGATTTCAAATGATCTAATGGTAGTGATTGTTGAATAGTCATATCGACACTGACATCACCATTTGCTAATGATGATGGTGTCATCGTAATAGTCACTGCCTCGTGTCCGCCTGTTGCGGTTACACCAGTAATGGTAATGACGCCATTCGCTCCAATCTCAACATTAAAACTTAACGTTTCACCATCAGATGTAAGGCCATTTAATTCAGTTAACAATGTCGACTTAACACTATCAGTAATTGTTAACGAATTAGCGACTAAGTCATCATCAGTTGCATCAACAGTAAATTGTCCGGAGCCAACAACAGGGTAACCTTTTCCTGGGCGAGGATTTTCTAAATCCCCTTCTGTAATAGTAATATTGGCTTGAACGCCTTCACCTGTAGGGTTTAGACCATCCTTAATATGGATCTCTAATTGACCCGTATTACTCGTATCACCATCGTCATCAGTCGCAACAACACCAAGCTCAATATTAACACTATCGCCCGCGGCATTATTTTGCTCAATAGGTTGATGTTGTTCAACAATATAATGACCATCATTAGCAATAGTGATGGTTAAGACTGCTTCGCCATCATTCGTACCGCCGTCGATAACAACCTGAATTTCATTACCATTAACAACATAGCGAGTCGCTTGATTATTAGAAACAAGATGCTCAAGAGTCGGCTGAGACAATGTGAAATTAATATTTGCGATGTCATCTGAGCCCACATCGAGTGGAATCTTTCCAGTTGCAGTTACACCAGTTTCTGTTTCCGTAATAGTAGTACCGCTATCGATACCGAATACAGGGTTAGCACCATCTTTAATCGTAATATCAATCGTGGCTGGGTTATCTAATGGATCGCCGTCAGTGTCTTTGGCTTGCACGGGCACTTTAATCGTAATGTCATCACCATCGACAGAAACATAAGTACTATTACCTGAATCTTTATGATCAAGGGGAAGTTCTTGGATGATTTTGACTTCAACATTAACGTTTTGA